>NZ_JAWCTQ010000020.1:0-113763 GCF_032423885.1 Streptomyces tamarix
CTGCTGTGCAACCCCAAGGTATGGATCGAGGCCCCGACATCGGCGGGCTCCAGGCTCCGAGATTACAGGTGGCATGCTCGCACCAGCACATCGCGGCGGGGTGTGCCGCCGGGGGAGCGGCCGGACGCGTCCGCGTCCGGCCGCTCCCCCGGGGTCCGCCCGCCCGCGTGGCGCGGGCTACGAGATCTTCACCGGGTTCACGATGTCGGCGAGGAGCACGAGCACCGTGAAGCAGATGAAGACGCCCGCGACGACGTACGCGACCGGCATCAGCTTCGCGACGTCGAAGGGGCCCGGGTCGGGGCGGCGGAACAGCCTCGCCAGGTGCCGCCGCGCGGACTCCCACAGGGCGCCCGCGATGTGGCCGCCGTCGAGGGGCAGCAGGGGCAGCATGTTGAAGAGGAACAGCGACAGGTTGAACGTGGCGAGCACCAGCAGGAACGACGCGATGATGTTCTGCGTCGGCACGTCGAGGTTCATCACCTCGCCGCTGATGCGGGCGGCGCCGACGATGCCGACCGGGGAGTCGGCCTTGCGCTCGCCGTCGCCGAAGGTGGCGTCCCACAGGTCGGGGATCTTGCTGGGGAGCGCGACGACGGCGTGGACGCCGTCCTCGATCATGCCGCCCATGCGGTCCACGGACTGGCCGAAGGAGAGCGGCACGATCTCGGTCTTGGCGGCGAAGCCGAGGTAGCCGGCGGGAACGTACTCGCCGGGGACCGCCTCGCCGTCGGCGTCCTTCTTCACCACCATGTTCTTCTCGAGCACGGGGTGGAGGACGAGCTGCCGGCCGTCGCGCTCGACGGTGACCGTGGCGGGGCCGATCGTGTCGCGGATGCGGGCGGACAGGGCGGCCCAGTCGGCGACGGGCTCGCCGTTGAAGGCGACGATGCGGTCGCCCTCCCTGAGCCCGGCGGCGTGGGCCGGGGACTCCTTGTCGCCCTTGGCGCACGTGTCGCGCTCCTCGCTCTGCGCGATGACGCACTTCTGCACGCCGGCGACCTCGGTCGTCTGCGTCGCGAAGCCGAACGACATGGCGACGCCGAGGAAGATCGCGACGGCGAGGACCAGGTTCATGAACGGCCCGGCGAACATGACGATGACGCGCTTCCACGGCTTGCGCGTGTAGAACAGCCGCTCCTCGTCGCCGGGCTGCAGCTCCTCGTACGCCGCCGAGCGGGCGTCCTCGATCATGCCGCGCCACGGGGAGGTGGACCGGGCCTCGATGCGGCCGTCCTCGCCGGGCGGGAACATCCCGATCATGCGGATGTAGCCGCCCATGGGGATGGCCTTGATGCCGTACTCCGTCTCGCCCTTCTTGCGGGACCAGAGCGTCGGACCGAAGCCGACCATGTACTGGGGCACGCGGATGCCGAACAGCTTGGCCGTGGAGAGGTGGCCCAGCTCGTGCCAGGCGATGGAGATCAGCAGTCCGACGGCGAACAGCACGATGCCGAGGATCGTCAGCAGTACGGTCATGCGCGGACCTCCGAGGTCGTCCCGGCGGCCTTGGCGGCCAGCTCGCGGGCCCGGGCACGGGCCCAGGTCTCCGCTTCCAGGACGTCCGGGACCGTCAGCGGGGTTCCCGAGGCGGGTGTGCCGTGCTCGGCGACGACCTCGGTGACCGTGTCCATGATGCCCGTGAAGGGGAGCCGGCCCGCGAGGAAGGCGTCGACGCACTCCTCGTTGGCGGCGTTGAACACGGCGGGGGCCGTGCCGCCGAGCCCGCCGACGTGCCGGGCGAGGTCGACGGAGGGGAACGCCTCCGTGTCGAGCGGGAAGAACTCCCAGGTCGACGCCGTGGACCAGTCGAAGGCGGGGGCCGCGTCCGGGACGCGCTCGGGCCAGCCGAGGCCGATGGCGATGGGGCCGCGCATGTCGGGCGGGGTGGCCTGGGCGAGGGTGGAGCCGTCGGTGAACTCCACCATCGAGTGCACGTACGACTGCGGGTGGACGACGACCTCGATGCGCTCGAACGGGATGTCGTACAGCAGGTGGGCCTCGATGACCTCCAGGCCCTTGTTGACGAGCGTGGCGCTGTTGACGGTGATGACCGGGCCCATCGCCCAGGTGGGGTGGGCGAGGGCGTCCTCGCGGGTGACCTCGGCCAGCTCGGCGCGGGTGCGTCCGCGGAACGGGCCGCCGGACGCGGTGACGACGAGCTTGCGGACGTCGGCGCGGGTGCCCGCGGCGAGGGCCTGGAACAGCGCGGCGTGCTCGGAGTCGACCGGGATGATCTGACCGGGCTTGGCGACGGCCTTGACCAGGGGTCCGCCGACGATGAGCGACTCCTTGTTGGCGAGCGCGAGGGTGCGGCCGGCTTCGAGGGCGGCGAGCGTCGGGGCGAGGCCGATGGAACCGGTGATGCCGTTGAGCACCGTGTGACAGTCGGACGCCGCGAGCTGGGCGGCGGCGTCCGGGCCGGCGAGGATCTCGGGCAGCGGTTCGGAGCCGTACCGCTCCGCCAGCGCGTCGCGCAGCGCGGGCACCGCGTCCTGGCGGGCCACGGCGACCGTGCGGACGCGCAGCCGGTGCGCCTGCTCGGCGAGGAGCCCGGCCCGGCCGCCCGCGGCGGAGAGCGCGGTGACGCGGAACCGGTCGGGGTTGCGCAGCACCAGGTCGATGGCCTGGGTGCCGATGGACCCGGTGGAGCCGAGGACGACGATGTCCCGGCGGCCTTCGGCCGGATCGAAGGCGATGTGCGGGTCGGCGAGGGGTGCTGGGCTGTCGCTCATGCCCCCATTCTTGCCGCATCCGGCTCCTGCGTTGACCGGCTCCCCCGGGTGGCCACTTCCGGAGGGCGTCAGTCCGTGGCGTCGCGGTACCGGGCGAACGCCTCGTGGAAGCCGGGGAACGTCTTCCGCACGCAGCCGGGGTCGTCGAACGTGATGCCGGGGGCGCGCAGCGCGGTGACGGCGAAGGACATGACCATGCGGTGGTCGCCGTGGGTGGCGATCTCGGCGGGCCGGGGCGTGCCGGGGTGGATCTCCAGCCAGTCGGGGCCGGTGGTGGCGGTGACGCCCAGGCGACGGAGGTTGTCGGCGCAGGCGTCGAGGCGGTCGCACTCCTTGAGGCGGGTGTTGGCGACGTCCTCGATGCGGACGGGCCCGTCGGCGAAGGGGGCGAGGGCTGCGAGGGTGGGCATCGTGTCGGAGATGTCGCGCATGTTCGCGGTGAGGCCGTGAAGGCGACCGGTGCCGCGCACGGTCGTCGCGTCGGCGGTGGTCTCGACGTGGGCGCCCATGCGGCGCAGGACGTCGGTGAAGCGGAGGTCGCCCTGGAGGGCGCCGGCGCCGAGGCCGGGGACGGTGACCTCGCGGCCGGTCAGGGCGGCGGCGGCGAAGAAGTAACTGGCGGTGGAGGCGTCCGGCTCGACGGCGTAGGTGGTGGCGCGGTAGCCGGTCGGGGGGACGGTGAAGACGTCGCCGTCGCGGACGGGCTCGGCGCCGAACGCGCGCATCATCGCGAGGGTGATCTCCACGTACGGCACGGAGACGAGGTCCGTGACGGTGATGCGCAGGCCCTCGGCGGTGAGCGGGCCGAGCAGCAGCAGCGCGGTGAGGAACTGGGAGGACTGCCCGGCGTCGAGGGTGAGGTCGCCGCCCTTGATCCCGGCGGCGGCGATGCGCAGCGGGTGGTGGCCCTCCGCCTCCTCGTGGCGCAGGTCGGCGCCGAGGGCGCGCAGGGCCCGGGTGAGCGGGCCGAGGGGGCGGCGGCGCAGTTGGGGCGAGGCGTCGAAGCGGAAGTCGCCGCGACCGGCGGCGGCGAGGGCGGGCAGGAAGCGTCCGGTGGTGGCGCCGTCGCGGCAGTGGACGTCGGCGGTGGCGGCGGGCGGCCCGTCGGGGTGGCCGGTGACGCGCCAGGCGCCGGGGGTGCGCTCGACCTCGTAGCCGAGGGCGCTCAGGCCCTCGGCGAAGCCCTCGGTGTCGTCGGAGGCGAGGGGGCGCAGGAGGGTCGTGGTGCCGTCGGCCGCCGCGGCGAGGAACAGGGCACGGGCGGTGACGGACTTGGAGCCGGGTATGTCGATGACGGTCACGGCGCCCATCCTGCCGGGTGGGGCCGGGCGGGCGCCTCGTGTCTCAGGGGGTGGTCAGCGCCCGGCGGCGTGCGGGGGGAACGGCGCGTCCCGCGGACGCGGGCGGGGCGGCGCGTCCCGTGGGGCGTGCGGGCGACACGTCGGAAATGTTTCACCCGGCGCGCCGATCCGAGGAACATGTGCGCGGACACAAGGGCCGGGGCCGCGCGGTCGCTCGAGGGACGCGGCCGGGTCACGTCATCCGGGGGGATGCCATGGACACAGCCGTACGCGCACGGACGGCGGGCAGGGGACGCGGGGTGCTGGAGGGGGCGTTCGCGCTGCTGGACGCCCTTCGGCGGCACGGCGGCGAGGCGGGGGTGACCGAGCTGGCGGCCGCGTGCGGGATGCCCAAGAGCACGGCGCACCGGCTGCTGGAGCAACTGGTGGCCCTGGAGGCCGTGGAGCGCCGCGGTCCGCGCTATCGGCTGGGCGCGCAGCTCTACCGGCTCGGCCAGGGGTGGCAGCCGCACCCGGGGCTGCGGGCGGCGGGGCGCCTGCCCCTGCACCGGCTGAGGGCCGCCACGGGGGGCAGTGTGCTGCTGGCGGTGCTGCGGGAGGAGCGGGCGCTGACGGTGTGCTCGGTGCCCGGCCGGGTGGAGCCGTTCGTACCGGTCCGTGACGGCGAGGCGTTCTCGCTGGACACGGCGCTGGGCAAGGCGCTGCGCGGCCCGGTGCGCGGCGGCGCCGTACTGGACCGGGAGGAAGTGGTGGCGGGGGTCTGCTGCGCCGCGCTGCCGGTGCGGTCCCCGGCGGGGGCCGTGGTGGGGGCGGTGGCCGCGATGGTCGAGGCGGGCCAGCGGCTGGAGGTGGTGGCGGACCGGGTCGCCGAGGCGGCCTGCGCCGTCTCCCGCGCGCTGGCCCGGGCGGGGGTCGAGGTGCGGCCGTGAGGGCGCGCGTGGGCGTTCCACTCAGCGGAACGCGCGTAGATGCGGGCCGGTGCCGCCGGGCAGGGTGGAGGTGTGCCGGGGGAAGGCACGGGCCCCGCGGGACGACGCGGGGCCACCACATCACCCAAGGGGGAAACCGACCATGCGTGGAATCGCTCGAACGGCCGCGGCCGCACTCGTCTCGCTCGCCGGCGTCGCCGGGTTCGCCGGGACGGCGCAGGCCGAACCGATCGACTACGTCCGCATCGAACTGCTGGAGCTGACCTGCCACCAGCAGAGCGAGGGCGATCACGACGAGGCCTACCTGAAGGTCACCGACGCCAACGGCAACGCCGTCAAGGTGTGGCCCGGGAGCCTCAAGTACCAGACGATGGGCCCGGGTTACGTGCGGTCGATGACGGACGGGAACGGCAACGCGGCCCTCGTCCTCGGCAAGCAGCAGGCCCGCACCATGACGCTGTGGGACGACGACACGACGAGCGGCGACGACAAGCTGGGCTCGACGCTCGTCACCGGCAGCGAGGCGGGCGCCGAGGTCCAGTACCGCTCGCTCGAGGGGTCCGGCGGCGTCTACACCATCGCCTACCGGGTCATCGACATCTGACGGTCCCGGCGCCGTCGCGCGCCGGTTCGCCGGGCGGGCCGTCCGCCCGCCCGGCGACGGGCCGCGCGCCGCACCGGCGCGGTCACCGGACGGGGCGGTGGACGTTCTCGCGGGTGGAGGGTCCGTGGGTGGCGTCGGCGATCCAGGGGCCGTCGCCGCTGGGGTCGAGGACGCCCTCCTCCAGCCAGGCGTAGCGGCCGGCGAGAACCCCCTCGACCACGTGGCGGTCGACGTCGTCGGTGTTGCCCCAGAGGCGGCCGAACAGCTCCTCGACGCGGAGCCGGGACTGGCGGCAGAACGTGTCGGCCAGTTCGTAGGCGGCGCGCCCGTGGTCGCCGTTGGTGCGCAGCAGTTCGGCGCGCACGCAGGAGGCGCTCATCGCGAAGAGTTCGGCGCCGATGTCGACGATCCGGCCGAGGAACGCCTGCTTGGTCTCCATGCGGCCCTGCCAGCGGGACATGGCGTAGAAGGTGGAGCGGGCCAGTTTGCGGGAGGCCCGCTCGACGTAACGGAGGTGCTGGGCGAGGTCGGGGCGGCCCTTGGGGTGGAAATCGGCGTACGCGGTGGGGAGCTGGCCGCGGCCGGCGACCAGCCGGGGCAGCCAGCGGGCGTAGAAGGCGCCGGCCTGGACACCGGCCTTCGCCTTGTCGCCGAGGGTCTTGTCGGGGTCGATGATGTCGCCGGCGACGGCGAGGTGGGCGTCGACGGCCTCACGGGCGATCAGCAGGTGCATGATCTCCGTGGAGCCCTCGAAGATCCGGTTGATGCGCAGGTCGCGCAGGAGCTGCTCGGCGGGGACGGGGCGTTCGCCGCGGGCGGCGAGGGACGCGGCGGTCTCGTAGCCGCGTCCGCCGCGGATCTGGACCAGTTCGTCGGCCATGAGCCAGGCCATCTCGGAGCCGTACAGCTTGGCGAGGGCGGCTTCGATGCGGATGTCGTTGCGGTCCTCGTCGGCCATCTGGCTGGACAGGTCGAGGACGGCCTCCAGGGCGAAGGTGGTGGCGGCGATGAAGGAGATCTTCGTGCCGACCGCCTCGTGGTGGGCGACGGGCTTGCCCCACTGCTCGCGGGCGGCGGACCACTCGCGGGCGATCTTCAGGCACCACTTGCCGGCGCCGGCGCACATGGCGGGCAGGGAGAGGCGGCCGGTGTTGAGGGTGGTGAGGGCGATCTTCAGGCCGGCGCCCTCGGGGCCGATGCGGTGGGCGGCGGGAACGCGGACCCGGTGGAAGCGGGTCACGCCGTTCTCCAGGCCGCGCAGCCCCATGAAGGCGTTGCGGTTCTCGACGGTGACGCCCTCGGAGGTGGCCTCCACGACGAACGCGGTGATGCCGCCGGGGTGGCCCTCGGACTTCGGTACGCGGGCCATGACGACGAGCAGGTCGGCGACGACGCCGTTGGTGGTCCACAGCTTGACGCCGTCGAGGACGTACTCGTCGCCGTCGGGGACGGCGGTGGTGGCCAGACGGGCCGGGTCGGAGCCCACGTCGGGTTCGGTGAGGAGGAAGGCGGAGATGTCCGTGCGGGCGAGGCGCGGCAGGAACGCCTCCTTCTGTTCCGGGGTGCCGAAGAGTTTCAGCGGCTGCGGTACGCCGATCGACTGATGGGCGGAGAGCAGGGCGCCCACGGCGGGGCTGACGGAGCCGACGAGGGCGAGCGCCCTGTTGTAGTACACCTGGGTGAGGCCGAGCCCGCCGTACCTGGTGTCGATCTTCATGCCGAGCGCGCCGAGCTCCTTGAGGCCGTCGATCACCGCGTCGGGGATGCGGGCCTCGCGCTCGATGAGGGCCCCGTCGATCTCCGTCTCGCAGAAGTCGCGCAGCTTGGCCAGGAACTCCTCGCCGCGCTGGACGTCCTCGGCGGGGGGCAGCGGGTGGGGGTGGATCAGGTCGAGGCGGAAGCGGCCGAGGAACAGCTCCTTGGCGAAGCTGGGCTTGTGCCAGTCCTGCTGGCGGGCGGCCTCGGCGACCTGCCGGGCCTCGCGCTCGGAGACTTTGGGTGTGTGGTGCGGGCCGGGCATGGGGGCTCACCTCACCGCGGGTCGGGGGTGGCCGGCCGGTGGTCCTACCGGTCGGTGCTACTCGTCCGTGTTACCCGATTACGGCGGGTACGAAAAGACGACCGGAGCCCCCGCACAGTGGGCTCCGGTCGTCGGCTCGGCCGTACGAGTGACCGGGTTACAGGGCCAGACCGGTGAGGACCAGCACCCGCTCGTACGTGTAGTCGTCCATGGCGTACGCGACGCCCTCGCGGCCGACGCCGGACTGCTTGACGCCGCCGTACGGCATCTGGTCGGCGCGGTACGACGGGACGTCGCCGATGATCACGCCGCCGACCTCGAGCGCGCGGTGGGCGCGGAACGCGGTGCGCAGGTCGTGGGTGAACACCCCGGACTGGAGGCCGAACTTGGAGTTGTTGACCTCGGCGAAGGCGGCGGCCTCGCCGTCCACCTTGTGGAGCGTCAGCACCGGGCCGAAGACCTCCTCGTGGGCGAGGGTCGTGTCGGCCGGCAGGTCGGCCAGCACGGTCGGGGCGTAGCTGGCGCCCTCGCGCTTGCCGCCGGCGAGGAGGGTGGCGCCGCCCTCGACGGCCTCGTCGACCCACGCCTCGACGCGCTTGGCGGCGTCCTCGCTGACGAGCGGGCCCACGTCGGTGGACTCGTCGGCCGGGTCGCCGGTGCCCTGCGCCTCGACCGCGGCGACGATCTTCGGGACGAGCCGGTCGTAGACGGAGGCGTCCGCGATGACGCGCTGGACGGAGATGCAGGACTGGCCGCCCTGGTAGTTGGAGAAGGTGGCGATGCGGCTCGCCGCCCAGTCCAGGTCCTCTTCCGAGGACCAGTCGGCCAGGACGACGGCCGCGGCGTTGCCGCCCAGCTCCAGCGTGCAGTGCTTGTGCGGCACGGACCGCTGGATGGCGTAGCCGACCTTGTCGGAGCCGGTGAAGGAGATGACCGGCAGGCGCTCGTCCTGGACGAGGGCGGGCATGCGGTCGTTGGACACCGGCAGGACGGACCAGGAGCCGGCGGGCAGGTCGGTCTCGGCGAGCAGTTCGCCCAGGAGGAGGGCGGAGAGCGGGGTGGCCGGGGCCGGCTTGAGGATGATCGGGGCGCCGACGGCGATGGCCGGGGCGACCTTGTGGGCGCACAGGTTCAGCGGGAAGTTGAACGGCGCGATGCCCAGGACGGGGCCCTTGGGGAAGCGGCGCGTCAGGGCGAGACGGCCGGTGCCGCCGGCGTCGGTGTCGAGGCGCTGGGCCTCGCCGCCGTTGAAGCGGCGGGCCTCCTCGGCGGCGAAGCGGAAGACGGACAGGGCACGGCCGACCTCGCCGCGGGCCCACTTGAGGGGCTTGCCGTTCTCGGCGGTGATGAGCCGCGCGATCTCCTCGGTGCGCTCGGCGAGCCGCTTCGACACGTGGTCGAGGGCGGCGGCGCGTACGTGCGCGGGGGTCGCGGCGAACTCGTCGGCCACGGCGTGGGCGGCGGCCACGGCCTCTTCGACCTGGGCCTCGGTGGGCACGCTCACCCGGCCGACGAGGCGGCCGTCCCAGGGGGAGGTGACGTCGAAGGTGGTCTCGCCGGTGGCCTGGCGGCCGGCGAGCCAGAAGGCGTGGGTGGCAGTCATCGCGGTCCCGGCCCTTTCCGAGTAATGGGGTGTCTGGCGCACGCGCTCGGCGCTCAGCTCACACGGTAGGCCCGGACGGACGGCTGGGGACTTGTCCGCCGTGGAGCGGTAGCGGCTCCGGCTCCGCCGGTTCGGCAGGTACGGTGCGCCGTTCGGCGCGGACGATCAGCCAGACGCCGGCCACGACGACGGCGCCACCGAGGGCGATGGGCCAGGTCAGCGCCTCGTCGAGGACGAGCCAGCCGAGGAGGACGGCGACGACGGGGTTGACGTAGGCGTAGGTGGCGACGAGGGAGACCGGGGCGCTGTGGAGGAGCCAGACGTACGCGGTGAAGGCGAGCAGCGAACCGAAGACGACCAGGTAGGCGAGGGCGGCCCAGGAGCGGGCGGAGACGGCGGCCGGGTCCAGTCCGCGCTGCTCGCCGCGGGCGAGGCCGACGAGGGCGCAGCCGAGGCCGCCGGCCACCATCTCGTACGCGCTGGCGGCGAACGGGTTGCGGGGCATGGGCACGCGGGAGGAGGAGAACGAGCCCGCGGACCACATGAGGGTGGCGGCGACGACGGTGAGGACGCCGCCGATGCGGACGTCGCCGCTCAGGCCGGGGAGGGTGAGGACGGCGAGCCCGGCGAGGCCGAGCAGGACGCCGGCGTACGCGAAGGTCCCCGGGCGTTCGCCGAACGCGGTGCGCAGGACGACCACCCAGGCCGGTACGACGGCGACGAGGAGGGCGGCCAGGCCGGAGGGCACGGAGGTCTCGGCGAGGACGACGAGGCCGTTGCCGCCGAGGAGCAGCAGCAGGCCGACGACGGCGGTGGAGGCGAGCTGGGCCCGGGTGACCTTCAGGACGCCGGGCCCGTGGCGCCAGGCGAGCAGCGCGGCGAGGAGCAGTCCGGCGACGACGAAGCGGGCGCCGGCGGAGAGGAAGGGAGGGAGGGTCTCGACGACGATGCGGATGCCGAGGTAGGTGGAGCCCCACACGAGGTACACGATCGCCAGCGCGGCCCACACGGTGCCGCTGATGCGCGCGGTTGTCATGAGCAGGAGAGTATGGATCTTGCGCGCGATCGGCAAAGAATCTGCCCGGTTCCGGGCAGGCGACCGTGGTTATCACGGCTGGCGGGGGGTTTCCCCTACTTCTTCCTGGGCTGGTCGTACGCCGGCGGCCGGTCGCCCGTCGTCTTGAGGGCGAGCCACAGCTCCATGCGGACGTCCGGGTCGTCCAGGGAGCGGCCCAGGATCTCCTCGACCCGCCGCATCCGGTAGCGCAGCGTGTGGCGGTGCACGCCCAGGTCGGCCGCGGCGGCGTCCCACTGGCCGTGCCGGGAGAGCCAGGCGCGGACGGAGGCGACCAGGTCGCCGCGGCCGGTCGCGTCGTGCTCGTACAGCGCCCGCAGCATGCCGTCCGCGAAGGCCCGTACGGCGTCGTCCGCGAGGAGCGGCAGGAGGGAGCCGGTGGCCAGCTCCTCGTGCTCGACGAGGGCGCGGCCCCGCCGGCGGGCCACCGACAGGGCCTGCTCGGCCTGCTTGTAGGCGGTGGTGGCCGCTATCGGGCCGGCCGGGGCGGACAGGCCGATGACGGCGCCGGCGTCGTCGGCCTCGCGGGCGGCGTACGCGTCGCAGGCGGTGACCACCGCTCCCCCGTCCTCGGCCAGGACGACCAGCCGGTCCTCGCCCTCCGGGACGGTCAGCACGGCCTCCCCCGCACGGGCGGCGGCCGCCTCCAGCGTGTCGGCGAGCGCGGCGAGCGGCGGCTCGGCGGCGGGGTCCGAGTCGCCCGCCGCCTCCGCGATCAGCAGCCGGAACGGGGCGTCCAGCAGGCTCCCGTACAGGTCCCCGGCGACCGTGCGGGCGTGGTCGGGCTGTCCGGCGAGCATCATCCGCAGCACCGCCGCGCCGAGGCGCTGCTCGGCGGCCTGCAGGGACCGCGACCGCTCCGTGGTGAGGGTGAGCAGGGCGACCGCCGAGTGGACGGCGTACCGTTCCGCCGTGCCGAGCGGGGCCCCCGTGCCCACCGCCAACGCGCCGCGCACGCGCCGCCCGGTGCCCAGCGACTGGAGCTCGACCCGGTCGTCGGTGCCGCCGACGACGGCGCTGGCCGGGGCGGGCCGTTCGCGCAGCCGCTCCACGTCCGGGGTGAGCCGGGCGGCCCGTCGCGCCGCCCAGTCGGGCGCGGCGGTCAGGACGGCGCCGGACGCGTCGTACAGCGCCGCCCAGCCGTCGACGTGCGCGGCGAGCCGGGCCACCACGGCGTCGGGGCCCTCGGCGAGCGCCGCCCGGGTCAGCTCCCGCTGCGCCTCGAACCCGGCGGTCACGGCCCGGTACTGGTCGGCGGCGAGCGCGGCGGAGACCGCCTTGGAGATGGCGAGGAACGGCGTGCGGCGCGGCACCTCCAGCAGCGGCAGCCCCTCCTCGCGGGCGGCCTCCAGCAGGGCCGGCGGGATCTCGTCGTGGTTCACGCCGACCGCGAAGCCGACCCCGACGACCCCCGCCCGGGCCAGCCGGCGGACGTACCGGCGCATCGCCCCGCCGTCCTCGGCGTCGAGCGTCATGGCGGTGGTGAGCAGCAGCTCCCCGCCCTCCATGTACGGGACGGGGTCGGCGAGCTCGCTGACGTGGGCCCAGCGGACGGGCGTGTCGAGGCGGTCCGCGCCGGCGCGCACGACGAGCTTGAGCGCGGAGTGCTGGACGAGCGAGGCGAGGGTGAGCGGCATGGGACCGGCGGGCCTTCGGGAGGGGACGTGGGGGGTGGCGACTTTTCGCCGTCCCGTATGAACGGCTCCCTTCGATTCTGCCAGGGCGTACGACTGCGCCCCACGTCGCGCGGCTCACCCCCGCAGATCGACCAGCAGCGGCGGCGCGTGCTCCCCGCGGACGCCGGTGACCGACAGCACCGCGTGCCCGGCGGGCACCCCGTGCGCCAGCTCGGACGCCGACCAGCGCTGCCGCTCGACCTCCCGGACCGTGACCGCCTCGGCGGTGGCGGCGCGGCCGGTGACCAGGCGCCGCATGAAGTGCACGGCCTTGGTGAGCGGCTCGTCGGAGACGATCTGGCGGTTGGTGACGTCCCGCGTCTGCACCCACTCGGTGCCCCACACCTCCGCGAACCTGCCGCCGTCCCACGGCGCGAGTCCCGCGAACGCCATCCGGCAGCCGACCGCGCCGAGCAGCGGCCCGCGCAGCGCCTCCGGTACGTCCTCCAGGGTGCGCAGCGACAGCACGACGCCGGCGTGCGCGGAGCGGAGCCGCTGGATGGCGCGGACGGAGTCGGCGGTGATCGTGTCGGTCGCGTCGTCCAGGACGAGGCAGGCGAACAGCGACCGGTCGGCGCGGGCGAGCGCGGCCTCCGTGAACTGGGCGAGCAGCAGCCGGGCGACGATCCGGGACGCCTCGGCGTGGCCGCGCTCCGGCAGGTCGACGCGGACGCGCAGCGGGTGCTCGATGGCGCGCAGCGAGAAGCGGCGGCCCTCGCCGCCGGTGCGGAAGGAGTCCGCGAAGGCCGGGCGGTCCAGGAAGGCGACGCGCTCCGCGAGCAGGACGGCGACGTCGTCACCGCGTTCGGCCTGCCGCGCCCGGGCGTCCAGCTCGCGCAGTTGCGCGGGGTCCCCGGCGACGGCGGCGCGCAGCTCCGCGAGGGCCCGCGGGGCGCCGCCGAGGAGTTCGCGCAGCTCCGGCACGGCGGGGAAGCGGCCGTACGCGGCCCGGTACGGACCGATGAGCTGGGCCAGCGCGGTCGCGGCGCGGCGGCTGTCCGGAAGGAGGTCGCCGACCAGGGCCTCCGCCAGGGTGCGGGCGGCCTCGTCGGGGTCGTCGGCGCCCCCGTACAGGTCGAGGTCGTGCCGCGCGCCGGGCCGGCCGACCGCGATGACGACGTCGAACGCCGCGTCCGGGGCGAGCGGCGCGCCCTGGGCGGTGACGGCGACGACGGCGGCGCGGTTGGCAAGGGCCTGGAGGCACAGCGACTCGGTGACGGGCCGGACGAGCCGGACGGTCTTGCCGGAGGCGGCCGGGCCCACCGCGAGGAGGGACGTGCCGAGCAGGGCCGGTTCGAGGGCGACGCCGGTGGTGCGGCGGGCGTACGGGTTGCGGGGGTGGTCGGCCGCGGTGCCGATGCGGACCTGGCCGGTGGCGAGGTCGTGGGTGGCGGTGCGGACGGGGAGGTCCCGCTCGCCGGAGGGGTGGGCGCAGGCGGCGGGGCCCTGGGCGCGCACCGCCTCGGCGAACGCGGCGAGCCGGTCGGGGTGGGTGCGCACGCCGTGCCAGGCGCGCTGGATGCGGGCGTAGTCCACGTCACCGAGCGCGCCTGCCCGGGTGGCCTCGGCGAGCCGGTCGGCGACCGCGGTCAGGCCGGCGGCGCGCAGCTCGGGCCAGTCGGCGGGGTCGGCGCCGTGGCGGGGCGGCGGGGGCGGGGCGGCCGTGGCGCGGGAGCGGCGGGCGTAGCGGCGGAAGATCTCCGGGACGTGCCCGACGCGGGCGAAGAAGACGAGGAGGCCGCCGCCGACCAGCGCGTAGTAGACGTAGCTGGCGGTGGCCCAGGTGGACGGCTCGTGGCGCCAGGAGTCCGGGGTGAGGACGAGGAGGGGCCACAGCCAGTAGTGGCCGAGGTAGCCGTTCCACAGGAGGGACCACAGGAGCCAGCCGCTGAGCAGGGAGATCAGCGCGCCGGCGAGGAGCCGCCGGGCGGGGACGCGCTCGGGCTCCTCCTGGGGGCGGGGGCGGTGGCCGAACCGCCACACGCCGGGTTCGGCCTCGGGGCGCGGGGTGCGCAGCCAGTCCGCGACGGACGTCCCGCCCGGGGACCCGGGCGCGTGGCGCGGCGCGGGCGGGGCCGGCGGGCGGGGCGGCGGGGCGGCCGGCTGCGGTGGCGGACCGGCCGGGTGCGGGACCGGGCCGGCGTGGGCGCCCCGTGCCTCGTACGACGTACCGTCCCTGTCCATCAATCCCTGCCCCCTGAGCTGCCAGGCCGCGCGCGTCTGCGCACCGGCCAATCTAGTGCCCGTACGGGGTGTTGGGGCCGGTCGACGCGGACGCGAACGGCACCGGGGCGACGCTATGTCCGCCGCGGACAACGGCACCGGCCGCACCACTCCCGAACGGCGCATGCCCGGGGGCCCCGCCCGGGCCTAGCCTGCGGGGGAAAGTAGAGACATAGCGTCCGTAAGCACCCCCAGGAGCCCCGCATGACCGAAATTCCGCAGGAGCGCCGCGTCGTCACCGCCATCCCCGGCCCGAAGTCGCAGGAGCTTCAGGCCCGCCGCGTCGCCTCCGTCGCGGGTGGCGTCGGCTCCGTGCTCCCGGTGTTCACCGCCCGCGCGGGCGGCGGCATCATCGAGGACGTCGACGGCAACCGCCTGATCGACTTCGGCTCCGGCATCGCTGTGACCTCCGTGGGCGCCTCCGCCGAGGCCGTCGTGCGTCGCGCCTCCGCGCAGCTGGCGGACTTCACCCACACCTGTTTCATGGTCACGCCGTACGAGGGGTACGTGGAGGTCTGCGAGGCGCTGGCCGAGCTCACGCCCGGTGACCACGCCAAGAAGTCGGCGCTGTTCAACAGCGGTGCCGAGGCCGTCGAGAACGCGGTGAAGATCGCCCGCTCGCACACCGGGCGCCAGGCCGTCGTCGTCTTCGACCACGGCTACCACGGCCGGACGAACCTCACGATGGCGCTGACCGCCAAGAACATGCCGTACAAGCACGGCTTCGGCCCGTTCGCCCCCGAGGTGTACCGCGTGCCGGTGGCGTACGGCTACCGCTGGCCGACCGGCCCGGAGAACTGCGGCCCCGAGGCCGCCGCCCAGGCCATCGACCAGATCAGCAAGCAGGTCGGCGCGGACAACGTCGCCGCGATCATCATCGAGCCGGTCCTCGGCGAGGGCGGCTTCATCGAGCCGGCCAAGGGCTTCCTGCCGGCGATCGCGCAGTTCGCGAAGGACAACGGCATCGTCTTCGTCGCGGACGAGATCCAGTCCGGCTTCTGCCGCACCGGCCAGTGGTTCGCCTGCGAGGACGAGGGCGTCGTCCCGGACCTGATCACCACCGCCAAGGGCATCGCGGGCGGCCTGCCGCTCGCCGCCGTCACCGGCCGCGCCGAGATCATGGACGCGGTGCACGGCGGTGGCCTGGGCGGCACCTACGGCGGCAACCCGGTGGCCTGCGCCGGTGCGCTCGGCGCCATCGAGACGATGAAGGAGCTCGACCTCAACGGCAGGGCGAAGCGCATCGAGGAGGTCATGAAGGGCCGCCTCACCGCCATGCAGGAGAAGTACGAGATCATCGGCGACATCCGCGGCCGCGGCGCGATGATCGCGATCGAGCTGGTGAAGGACCCGGCGACCAAGGAGCCGAACCCGGAGGCCGCCGGCGCGCTGGCGAAGGCCTGCCACGCCGAGGGCCTGCTGGTCCTGACCTGCGGCACGTACGGCAACGTGCTGCGCTTCCTGCCCCCGCTGGTGATCGGCGAGGACCTGCTCGACGAGGGCCTGGACATCATCGAGGGCGCCTTCGCCCGCATCTGACGGCTGCCCGGCGGCCCGCCCGACGGCCCGGAACGCGCCGGTCCGGGCGGGTCGTGAAGAAGCTGTGGGGGGCCGATGGCGGGTTGGAGATCCGCCTGTCGGTCCCCCCGCCCGTGGCGTACGGTCGAGACCGATGAGAGAAGAACCCCGCCCGCGGGAAACCGGGGGCGGATCCGGGTCGGGGCTTCCCCGGTTCCGCCCCGGGCGTGCCTTCGCGCACACCGCCGGCACCTCGCGTACCGGCGATCCTCACCGATCGGACGGTCGCCCGCCCCATACCCCCCGGGGCGAGCGGCACACCGGTCCCGCCGGCCGTCCCGGAACAACCCCCCCTGTTCCGGGACGGCCGGCTTTCGTCGTCGCGCTGCTCTCCCTGTGCGGGTTCCTGCTGGTCACGTGGCAGGTGGCGGTCCGCGGGCCGCTCGCCGCCCTGGACGAGCGCGCCGGGCGGGCCCTGGCCGGCCGCGGCCCCGCGTGGCTCACCGAGCTGGGCGCCGACCTCGGCGGCCTTCCCGTCGCCCTCCCCGTGCTGGCCGCCGCCGTGGCGTACGCCGTGTGGCGCGGGCGCCGGTGGCAGGCGCTGTGCGCGGGCGCGGCCATGGCGCTCGTACCGGCCCTCGTGGTCCCGCTGAAGCTGCTCCTCGACCGGCCCGGTCCGCTCACCGACGCGACGGGCTACTACCCGTCCGGGCACACGGCGACGGCGCTGGTGGCGTACGGGGCGGCGGCGCTGCTGACGCGCCGGCGCGCGCTGGTGCCCGTCGCCACGGTGCTGACGGCGGCGACGGGCACCGGTCTCGTCCTGCGCGGCTACCACTGGCCGCTGGACGTGGTGGGCAGCGTGCTGTTGTTCGGGGCGGGCCTCCTCGGGGTCAGCGCCATCCGTAGGCGTCGAAGTTCCGGGAGAACTCCCAGCCGTTGAAGCGGTCCCAGTTGATGGACCAGGTCATCAGGCCGCGCAGGGCGGGCCAGGTGCCGTGGGGCTGGTAGGTGCCGCAGTCGGTCTTCCTGGTGAGGCAGTTCAGGGCCTTGTTCACCTCGGCGGGCGGGGTGTGGCCGTTGCCGGCGTTCGGGGAGGCGGGCAGGCCGATGGCGACCTGCTCGGGGCGGAGCGCCGGGAAGAAGCGCCCGGCGTCGCCCGCGACGGGGAAGCCGGTGAGCAGCATGTCGGTCATCGCGATGTGGAAGTCCGCGCTGCCCATGTGGTGGTACTGGTTGTCGAGGCCCATGATCGGGCCGGAGTTGTAGTCCTGGACGTGCAGGAGCGTCAGGTCGTCGCGCAGGGCGTGGATGACCGGCAGGTAGGCGCCGGCGCGCGGGTCCTGCCCGCCCCAGGGACCGGAGCCGTAGAACTGGTAGCCGAGCTGCACGAAGAAGGTCTCGGGCGCCATCGTCAGGACGAAGTCGGGGCCGTACTTGGCCTTCAGCGTCTTCAGCGCCGAGATCAGGTTGACGATGACCGGCGTCGTGGGGTTGCGGAAGTCGGTGTCGCCCGTGTTCAGGGAGAGCGAGTGGCCTTCGAAGTCGATGTCGAGGCCGTCGAGGCCGTACTCGTCGATGATCTTCGAGACGGAGGAGACGAAGGCGTCGCGGGCGGCGGTGGAGGCGAGCTGGACCTGCCCGTTCTGGCCGCCGATGGAGATCAGGACCTTCTTGCCGGCGGCCTGCTTGGCCTTGATGGCCGCCTTGAACTCGTCGACGGTCTCGACGTTCGGGCACTCGGTGCGGGGACAGAGGCTGAAGCGGATGTCGCCGGAGGTGACGGAGGTCGGTTCGCCGAAGGCGAGGTTGACGACGTCCCAGGAGTCCGGCACGTCGGCCATGCGGGTGTACCCGGAGCCGTTGGCGAAGCTGGCGTGGAGGTAGCCGACGAGGGCGTGGGCGGGCAGCTGCGGGCCGGGGCCGGGGGTGCCGCCTTCGGCGGTGCGCGCCGTGGTGACCGGGGACTTGGGGGACTCGCCCGCGCTGTTAGTCGCGGTGACCTGGAAGGCGTACGAGGTGTTGGCGGCGAGGCCGGTGACGGTGGCCGACGTGCCGGTGACCGACAGGGCCTTCGCGCCGTCGCGGTAGACGGTGTAGCCGGTCGCGCCGCTGACGGGTTGCCAGCTCAGCGGCACGCTGGAGGAGGTGGGGGTGCCCGCGGTGAGCCCGGTGGGCGCGGCGGGGACCGTGACGGGGTCGCCGCCGGGGCCGGTGAGGGAGAGGTCGTCGGCGTGGTAGGCGGGCGTGCCGTACCAGCCGTGCGTGTAGAGGGTGACCGAGGTGGTGGCGGGGCCGGTGCGGAAGGTCGTGGTGAGCTTCTGCCAGTCGGCGGCCGAGGGCGTCCAGGTGTACGTGTCGGTGGTGCCGGTGCCGGACGCGCCGAGGTACGCGTAGCCGCCCCGCACCCAGCCGCTGAGCGTGTACGCCGAGTCGGGGCGCACGGCGACGGTCTGGGAGCAGCGGGCGTTGTCGCCGCCCGCGGGGGTGGCCTTCAGGGCGCGGGTGCCGCCGTGCACGGGCGAGGTGACGGCGGCGGCCGCGCCTCCCGCCGTGCAGGTCCAGCCGTCCAGGCCGGCCTCGAAGCCGCCGTTGCGGACGAGTTCGGTGTCGGCGAAGGCGGCGGGTGGGGCGGCTTCGGCCGCGGTCGCGGGGTGCGGGCGGGCCTCGGCGGTCCGCGTCGCGGCGATGAGGCCGCCCGCCGCGATCGTGGCCGCCAGTACGGCGGCGAGAGGTCTGGTGCGACGGGTGCGGTCCACAACTTCCTCCGGGTGTGGGGGTGTCGACGTGCGGCGCGCACAACATGGTCCAGACCAATCCGGTTGTCAAGACCTCCGGTCGTCACCGCCCCCCGCGAGGCGCCCCGCCGCCTCGTGCATCGCCAGCTCCAGCAGCGCCGGGTCGGTGAGCGTGCCCGCTCCGTCCGGCAGGACCAGCCAGCGCACCCCGCCCAAGGCCCGCCCCGGGTACGGGACGACGATCCAGGTGCCGCCGCCTGCACCGCGGACCCCCGTGCCGACCCAGCGCGCGGCCGTGCCGGCCGGGACGAAGAAGCCCACCCGCTCGTCGCCGAAGTCGCGGAGTACCGGCCCGGGGCGGTCGACCAGCCGCTGGAGCACGTCCAGCGTGGGGTAGCCGAGCCGGGCCGGGACGATGAGCACGTCCCAGCGCCGCCCGGCGGGCAGGAGCGTGGTCCCCCGCGGGTCGCGCTCCCACTCCCACCGGCAGGCGTCGGGGTCGGGCGCCACCGACACCAGCCACTCCACCACCGCCCCGGACGAGCCGGCCCTCCCCGAAACCCCAGAACCCGTCATGCGTCCACAGCCTCCATGTCCGCGCGTGACTGCCCTGCCCGGCAGTTCCCTCACACGGGAGAGGTGGACGCGCGGGGATCGTCACGCGGTTTCGCCGTTCCCGAAGGAGTGAACCGGCGCGCGGACGGGCGCGGCGGGCGCACGGCGCTCGCCCGCCCGGCGCGCGGCGGCGGGGCGCCCCCGCTAGCTGTCGAAGCCGAGGCCGAGGCGGTCCAGGGCGCGCAGCCACAGGTTGCGGCGTCCGCCGTTGGCGTCGGCGCGGGCCAGGGACCACTTGGTCACGCCGATGCCCGCCCAGGTGAACGGCTCCGGCGGGAACGGCAGCGGTTTGGTGCGGACCATCTCCAGCTCCGTGCGCTCCGTGCGCTCCCCCGACAGCAGGTCCAGCATCACGTCCGCGCCGAACCGGGACGCGCCCACGCCGAGCCCGGTGTACCCGGCGGCGTACGCGACCCGGCCGCGGTGCGCGGTGCCGAAGAAGGCGGCGAAGCGGGAGCAGGTGTCGATGGCGCCGCCCCAGGCGTGGCTGAACCGCACGCCCTCCAGTTGCGGGAAGCAGCGGAAGAAGTGCGCGGCGAGGGTCAGGTACGTCTCGGGGCGCTGGTCCAGTTCGGCGCGGACGCGCCCGCCGAACGGGTAGATCGCGTCGTAGCCGCCCCACAGGACGCGGTTGTCGGCGCTGAGCCGGAAGTAGTGGAACTGGTTGGCGCTGTCGCCGAGGCCCTGGCGGTTCCTCCAGCCGACGGAGGCGAGCCGGTCCGCGGTGAGCGGCTCGGTCATCAGGGCGTAGTCGTAGACGGGGACGGTGTAGGGGCGGGCGCGCCGGACGAGGGACGGGAAGACGTTGGTGCCGAGGGCGACCCGGCGGGCGAGGACGCGGCCGTACGGGGTGCGGACGGCCATGGCGGCACCGGACGCGGCGAGGTCGAGGCCGCGGGTGTTCTCGTACAGGCGGACCCCCGCGTCGAGGCAGGCCCGCTTCAGGCCCCAGACGAGCTTCGCCGGGTGGAGGACGGCGACGCCGCGCCGGTCCCAGAGGCCGCCGAGGAACGTCGGCGAGTCGACCTGGGCGCGGACCGCGTCCCGGTCGAGGAGCTCCAGGCCGCCGCCGAGGCCGCGCCGGCCGGCCTCCTCGTACAGCGCGCGCAGCTCGTCGAGTTGGTGGGGTTCGGTGGCGACGTCGATCTCGCCGGTGCGCTCGAAGTCGCAGTCGATGCCGTACGCCGTGAGGGCGTCCTCGATGGCGTCGAGGTTGCGCGCGCCGAGCTCCTCCAGCTTCGGCAGTTCGGCGGGCCAGCGGGCCAGGCCGTTGCCGAGGCCGTGGGTGAGGGAGGCGGCGCAGAAGCCGCCGTTGCGCCCGGAGGCGGCCCAGCCCGCCTCCCGGCCCTCGATGAGCACGACGTCCCGCCCGGGGTCGCGCTCCTTGGCGAGGAGCGCCGTCCACAGCCCGGTGTAGCCGCCGCCGACGACGAGGAGGTCGCAGTGCTCGGTGGCGGCGAGGGCGGGCAGGGCGGCGGGCCTGCCGGGGTCCTCCAGCCAGAAGGGGACGGGCTGGGCGTCCGAGAGCGATCGTGCGGCGGTGCGCATGGCGGCGGGGGCCATGGCTCCCACTCCCTCCGGGTTCCGGTGCTACTGGTGTCTTCCCGTCCGTTTCCGGCGGGCGGTGAGCAGGTGTCCGGCGACGACGGCCAGCACCGCGACGACGGACATCGCCGTGCCGACGACGTTGATCTGCACGGGGGTGCCGCGCTGGGCCGAGCCCCACACGAACATGGGGAAGGTGACCGTCGAGCCGGCGGTGAAGTTGGTGATGATGAAGTCGTCGAACGACAGCGCGAAGGCGAGCAGCGCGCCGGCCGCGATGCCCGGTGCCGCGATCGGCAGGGTGACCCGCAGGAAGGTCTGCACGGGGCCGGCGTAGAGGTCCCGCGCGGCCTCCTCCAGGCGCGGGTCCATGGACGTCACGCGCGCCTTGACCGCGACGACGACGAAGCTCAGGCAGAACATGACGTGGGCGATGAGGACCGTCCAAAAGCCCAGCTCGGCGCCCATGTTGAGGAACAGCGTGAGCAGCGAGGCGGCCATGACGACCTCGGGCATGGACATCGGCAGGAAGATCAGCGCGTTGACCGCGCCGCGCGCCCGGAAGCGGTAGCGGACCAGCGCGAAGGCGATCATCGTGCCGAGCGCGGTCGCGCCGAGCGTGGCCCAGACGGCGAGCTGGAGCGACAGGGTGAGCGCGCCGCACAGGTCGGGGACGCCGCAGGGGTCCTTCCAGGCGTCCAGCGAGAACCGCTGCCAGGTGTAGTTGAAGCGGCCGTCGGGCCGGTTGAACGAGAACACCAGGACGACGACGTTCGGCAGGGTGAGGTAGGCGAGCGTGAGCAGGCCCGCGAGGACGACGAGGTGGCGTCGTATCCAGCGCAGCATCAGACCAGGTCCTCCGTTCCGGCCCGGCGGATGTGGACGGTGACCACGATCAGCACGACGGCCATGAGGAGGAACGACAGCGCGGCTGCGGTCGGGTAGTCGAGCACCCGGAGGAACTGGCCCTGGATGACGTTCCCGATCATCTTCGTGTCGGTCGACCCGAGGAGCTCGGCGTTGACGTAGTCGCCGCTCGCGGGGATGAAGGTGAGCAGCGTGCCGGAGACGACGCCCGGCATGGACAGCGGGAGGGTCACCGTGCGGAAGGTGGTGGCGGGCGGGGCGTAGAGGTCCCCGGCCGCCTCGTGGAGCCGCCCGTCGATCCGCTCCAGCGAGGTGTACAGCGGCAGGATCATGAACGGCAGGAAGTTGTACGTCAGTCCGCACACGACCGCGAGCGGCGTGGCGAGGACCCGGTCGCCCTCGGTCCAGCCGAGCCGGCTGGTCACGTCGAGGACGTGCAGCGCGTCGAGGGCCCCGACGACGGTGCCGCCGTCCGCGAGGATCGTCTTCCAGGCCAGCGTCCGGATGAGGAAGCTGGTGAAGAACGGCGCGACGACGAGGACGAGCAGGACGTGGCGCCAGCGGCCGGCCCGGAAGGCGATGAGGTACGCGAGCGGGTAGCCGAGCAGCAGGCACAGCAGGGTGGCGGTCCCGGCGTACAGCAGCGACTTCGCGAACTGCGGGTGGTACTCGCGCAGGGCCTCCCCGTACGTCGAGAAGTGCCAGGTGACCCGGAACCCCTCCTCCAGGGAGCCGGTCTGCACGGAGGTGGACGCCTGGTAGACCAGCGGCAGGACGAAGAAGACCAGCAGCCACAGGACGCCGGGCAGCAGCAGCCAGTACGGGACGAGCCGCCGGCGCGCGGAGCGCCGCCGTGCGGCGGGGGCGGGGGCGGTCGTCGCCACCGCCCCGGGCGGGGTGCCGGTGGCGGTCGTCACGGGGCGTCCTCCACCGTCGGGGCGCCCGCCTCCGCGTCCTGCGCGGCGTCGAGGCCGAAGGTGTGGGCCGGGTTCCAGTGGAGGACGACCTCGGCGCCGGGGACGAGCCGCGGGTCGCGTTCGACGTTCTGCTCGTACACCTGGAGGCCGGTGCCGGCGGGGCCGTCGACGGCGTACTGGGTGGACACGCCGATGAAGGACGCGTCGGTGACGCGGCCGGTGACCCTGTTGCGGCCGGCGGGGATCGCGTCCGCGTCGTCGGCGTGCGCGAGCGCGATCTTCTCCGGGCGGATGCCGACGAGGAGCCGGCCGCCGGGGCGGGCGGGGGCGGAGCAGCGGGCGGCGGGCAGCCGCAGCGCGCCGCCGCCGGCCGTGACGACGACGTCGGCGCCGGACTCGGCGACCTCGGCCTCGATGAGGTTGGAGGTGCCGAGGAAGTTGGCGACGAACGTGGTGCGCGGGTTGTCGTACAGCTCGGCGGGGGCGCCCAGTTGCTCGACGCGGCCGGCGTTCATCACGGCGACCGTGTCGGCCATGGTCATGGCCTCCTCCTGGTCGTGGGTGACGTGGACGAACGTGATGCCGACCTCGGTCTGGATGCGCTTGAGCTCCAGCTGCATCCGGCGGCGCAGCTTCAGGTCGAGGGCGCCGAGCGGCTCGTCGAGGAGGAGCACGCGGGGGTGGTTGATCAGGGCGCGGGCGACGGCGACGCGCTGCTGCTGGCCGCCGGAGAGCTGGTGCGGGCGGTGCCGGGCCCTGTCGCCGAGCTGGACGAGGTCGAGCATCTCCTCGACCTGGCGCTTGACGGACCTGACGCCGCGCCGGCGCAGGCCGAAGGCGACGTTCTCGTGGACGTCCAGGTGCGGGAAGAGGGCGTAGGACTGGAAGACGGTGTTCACCGGCCGCTTGTGCGGGGGGAGGCCGGTGACGTCGCGGTCGCCGAGCAGGACCGCGCCGGTGGTGGGTTCCTCCAGGCCGGCGATCATGCGCAGGGTGGTGGTCTTGCCGCAGCCGGAGGCGCCGAGGAGGGCGAAGAAGGAGCCCTCGGGGACGGTCAGGTCGAGCGGGTGGACGGCGGTGAACGAGCCGTACGTCTTGCTGATCCCGGCGAGGCGGACGTCGCCGCCGGTGTGCGTGTCGGTCATGGGTGGGGTCCCAGGGGGTCGGGGGCGGAACGGGGGCGGGCCGCGGTCGGCTCAGGCGCCGATGAGCTTGGCGAACTTCTCCTCGAACGCCGTCTCCTCCGCGCCGCTGAGGGAGCGGAAGGCGTGCGACTTCGCGGCCGTGGCCCGGTCGGGGAGGATCAGCGTGTTCGCCGCCATCGCCGGGTCGATCCGGGCGAGTTCCTCGCGTACGCCCTCGACGGGGCAGACGTAGTTGATGTACGCGGCGAGCCGGGCGGCGACGGGGGGCTCGTAGTAGTAGTCGATGAGCTTCTCGGCGTTGGCCTTGTGCCGGGCCCCGGCCGGGACGAGCAGGTTGTCGGTGGAGGTGAGGTAGCCGGCGGCGGGGATCGCGAACCTGATGTCGGGGTTGTCGGCCCGGAGCTGGATGAGGTCGCCCGCCCAGGCGAGGCACGCCGCCAGGTCGCCCTTGCTGAGGTCGGCGGTGTAGTCGTTGCCGGTGAAGCGGCGGATCTGCTTCGTGTCGACGCCCTTCTGGAGGCGGCCGATCGCCGCGTCGTAGTCGGCGGCGGTGACCGCGCCGGGGTCCTTGCCCATGTCGAGGAGGGTCATGCCGACCGTGTCGCGCATCTCGGAGAGGAAGGCGACGCGGCCCTTGAGCCGGGGGTCGTCGAGGAGCTGGGTGACGGAGTCGACCGTGCGGCCGCCGGTCGCCCTGGCGTTGTAGGCGATGACGGTGGAGATGCCGGTCCAGGGGTAGGAGTAGGCGCGGCCCGGGTCCCAGTCGGGGCGGCGGAACTGCGGGGCGAGGTTGGCGTACGCGGTGGGGAGGTTCGCCGGGTCGAGCTTCTGGGCCCAGCCGAGGCGGATGACGCGGGCGGCGAGCCAGTCGGTGAGGCAGATCAGGTCGCGCCCGGTGTCCTGGCCGGC
Source organism: Streptomyces tamarix (assembly GCF_032423885.1). Classification (NCBI taxonomy): domain Bacteria; kingdom Bacillati; phylum Actinomycetota; class Actinomycetes; order Kitasatosporales; family Streptomycetaceae; genus Streptomyces; species Streptomyces tamarix. The sequence goes on from NZ_JAWCTQ010000020.1 coordinate 24,421, forward strand.
GGCGAGCTGCGGTCTGATCTTGCCGAAGAACTCGACGTTGTCGTTGATGTCCTCGGTGTACCTGACCGCGATCCCGGTCCGCTCGGTGAACTCCTCCAGCGTGGGGCGGCGCTTCTCGTCCTCGCTGACGTCGATGTACTGCGTCCAGTTGGAGAAGGTGAGCCGCCTCTCCGCGGCCGAGTGGTCGGTGGGGGCGGGGCCCTGGCCCTCCCGTCGGGCGGGCGGGATGCCGCAGCCGCTCAGCCCGGCGAGCCCGGCGAGGGCGAGGGCACCGGCGCCCTGGGCGCGCAGCAGGGAGCGGCGGGTGAGGGCTCCCCTGCCGTTCGCCAGGCTGCGCCGCATCGCGGCGCGTTGTGCCGCGGAGAGGCGGTCGGGCTCGTACTGCTCCATGCGCTGTGCCTTTCGGGAGGGGTCGGGCCGCCGGCCGGGCGGCGTGCTGCGGGCGTCGGGCCCCGGAGACCGTGCGGCGCCGATCCTTCCCGGCGACCGCGGTGTTGTCGTGGATGACGTGTTTGACCTGCGTGTACTGCTCGAAGGAGTAGGTTGGCACGCCCTTCCCGAAGCCTGGCGCTCGGTGGCCCCCGTGGGGCGTCCCGCTGACGGTCGGGACGGGGCCGCCGCCCGGGACGCGGCCCGCCCGGACGGCGCGGCCCGCCCGGACGGCGCGGGCGGCCCGGACGACGTGGACGGCGCGGGCGGCCCGGACGACGTGGACGGCGCGGGCGGCGCGGGCGGCGACGGCCGCGTCCACGTCGGCGGTGCCGGCCGGTTCGTACGTGCGGGCCTCCTCGCCGCGGGCGGGGACGACGGGAGCGTGGGCGCGGCCCGGGGTGCCGGGCCGCGGGCGGCCCGCGGTGCGCCGCGCACCCGCGGCGGGACGCTGCCCCGCTCCGCGGCGGTGGGGAAGCGGTCGTCCATGGACGCTCTCCGTTGTCCCGGCGTGAATGGGGTGCCGATCCTGGCAGAGGGCCACCCACCCAACAAGGGATTCCGTTGTTGCCTTTTGATTACGCGACGGATTCGGTCGACCCCGTGGCGTGCCGCGCCGGAAAACCCCGTACGGAGTGTCAGGGGCGGCTGCCATGCTGGCGTGCATGGAACGGCTGGAAGCGCTGATCGGGCGGGTCGGCAGGGGTGACCGGGTGAAGTACCTGCATTTCTGGGGGCACCGCCCGCGCCCCGACGGGAGGATCGGGGCGAGCTGCCTGAGCCAGTGGTGGCCCTCTCCGTTCACGGTCGACGGCGTCGTGTACGCGACGGCGGAGCACTGGATGATGGCCGCCAAGGCACGGCTGTTCGGCGACGCCGAGGCGGAGCGGAGGGCCGTCTCGGCGGCGAATCCGGCGCTCGCGAAGAAGGCGGGGCGGCTGGTGCGCGGCTTCGACGAGGCCGTCTGGGAGCGCGAGCGGTACGGGATCGTGGTGGCGGGCAGCCGCCACAAGTTCGCGCACCACCCGGAGTTGCTGGGCTTCCTGCTCGGCACGGGCGACCGGGTCCTGGTGGAGGCCAGCCCGGTGGACCGCGTGTGGGGGATCGGGCTCGCCGCCGACGACGAGCGCGCCCACGACCCGGCCCGCTGGCGGGGCCTCAACCTGCTGGGCTTCGCGCTGATGGACGCGCGCGAGGAGCTGCGCGGGCGGTAGTGCGGCGGGGTCGGACGCCGGTGGCCCGACACGCCGGGGGCGTGCCGGGCCACCGGGGCCGGACGGTCCGGTCAGGTGCTGGAGGCCAGGCCCATGGCGCCGGCGAACAGCAGCAGCAGGATGCCGGGGATCAGGACGGCCGAGATGATGCCCGTGATGAGGCCCGCCGTGGCCGCGCCCTTGTTGGTCGCCTCGCCGCGGTTGGCCTTGCCCCGGCCGACCGCGCCGAAGATGATCGCGAGGATGCCGAGGATCACGCCGATGAACCAGAGGAAGACGGTCAGGTTGCAGACGACGCCGATGATGCCGAGCACCAGGCCCGCGGTGCCCAGCCCGTTGCTGGGCTGCGGCACGGGCGCGCCGTAGACGGGCGCGGGCGCCGCGTACGGCGAGGGCTGCGGAGCGGTCGGGTAGCCGGCCGGGGACGGCGGAGCGGTCGGGTAGCCGGCCGGGGGCGGCGGAGGGGTGGCCGGTGCCGGGTACCCGTAGCCGGGCTGCGGCGGCTGGCCGGTGCCGTACGGGCTGGGCCCGAAGCCGCCGGGCTGCTGATACGGGTCGGACATGAGTGGTCTCCCCTCCGAGGAACGCGTCGGCCCATCGTAGGGCCCGACGATCACCTCGGGGCCGGGGTCCCCGGATCCGTGACGACCAGGGAGGTGGCGTACGGGTCGTCGTGGTTGCCGCCGTCGTCCTCGTGGTTCACGCCCTGGACGATCGCCCAGATCATGAGGCCCAGGACCACGGCGCCGAGCACGATGCCGACCGCGCCGGTGACGATGCCCGCCGTGGCCATGCCGCCGTTGTTCGCCTCGCCCCGCTGCACGCGCTTGCGGCCGATGATGCCGAAGACCAGGGCGAGGATGCCCAGAACAACGCCGAGGCCGTACAGGAAGCAGGTCACGAGCGAGACGATGCCGATGACCATGGACGCGATGCCCAGCCCGTTCGCCGGGCCGGGGCCCCACGCGCCGGCGCCGCCGTACGTCCCGTACGAACCGGGGTAGCCCGCCGGCGCCGGGTAGCCGTAGCCGCCCTGGGCGCCCGGAGCGGGCGCGGCGCCCGGCGCCGGGTAGCCGTACGGGCCGGGGGCGGGCTGGGCGGGTCCGCCGGGCGCGACCGGGGGCGGCGGCAGTCGGTCGCCCTGGGGGGGGCCGAAGCCGTCGGTGGGCATCGACGTCACCGTCGGCTGGTCGTGCGGCCCGGACGCCGGCGACGCGGCCTTGCCCAGGTCGATCCCCGGCAACTGGGCCGGCCGGCTCTCCGGCGGCGCCCAGGGGTCGTTCCGCTCGCTGTTCTCTGACATGAGGCTCCCCCATCGTGTCCGAACATGCTAACGACCCGCCTACGATGATCCGTGACCAGGGACGGCCCACACGCACGGAGGACACCGATGACCGATCTGCGCCCCTTCATCGCGGGCTTGCCCAAGGCGGAGCTGCACGTCCACCACGTCGGCTCGGCCTCGCCCCGCATCGTCTCGGAGCTGGCCGCCCGCCACCCCGACTCGAAGGTGCCCACGGACCCCGAGGCGCTGGTGGACTACTTCACCTTCACCGACTTCGCGCACTTCGTCGAGGTCTACCTGTCGGTCGTCGATCTGGTCCGCACCCCCGAGGACGTCCGGCTGCTGACCTACGAGATCGCCCGCGACATGGCGCGGCAGAACATCCGGTACGCGGAGTTGACGATCACGCCGTACAGCTCGGTGCGGCGCGGGATCGACGAGAAGGCGTTCATGGCGGCCATCGAGGACGCCCGCACCGCCGCCGAGACCGAGCTGGGCGTGATCCTGCGCTGGTGCTTCGACATCCCCGGCGAGGCCGGTCTGGAGTCCGCCGAGGAGACCACCCGCCTCGCCGTGGACCTGCGGCCCGAGGGGCTCGTGTCGTTCGGCCTCGGCGGGCCGGAGATCGGAGTGCCGCGCCCGCAGTTCAAGCCGTACTTCGACCGGGCCATCGCCGCCGGCCTGCACTCCGTGCCGCACGCCGGCGAGACGACCGGCCCGCAGACCGTCTGGGACGCGCTGACCCACCTGCGCGCCGAGCGCATCGGCCACGGCACGAGCGCCGCGCAGGACCCGGCGCTCCTCGCGCACCTCGCCGAGCACCGCATCGCCCTGGAGGTCTGCCCCACCTCCAACATCGCCACCCGCGCCGTCCCCGACCTCGACCGGCACCCCATCAGGGAGATGGTGGCCGCCGGGGTCCTCGTCACGATCAACTCCGACGACCCGCCGATGTTCGGCACCGACCTGAACACCGAGTACGGGGTCGCCGCCCGCCTCCTCGGACTCGACGAGCGGGGGGTCGCCGCCCTCGCGAAGAACGCCGTCGAGGCGTCCTTCCTGGACCCGGCCGGCAAGGCCCGGATCACCGGGGAGATCGACGCGTACACGGAGCAGTGGCTCGCGCTCTGACCCGCCCGGCGCCGACAATGGGTCACATGCGCACCGTCACCGCCGTGGGGCACCGGGGCGACCCGTACCGGGTCCGTGAGAACACGGTCGCGTCGATCCGCTCGGCGCTGGCCCGCGGCGCGGACGCCGTGGAGATCGACGTACGGCTCACCTGGGACGGCGTCCCGGTCCTCCTCCACGACGACACGCTGCGGCGGCTCTGGCGCGTCGACCGGCCGCTCGCCGCGCTCGGCTTCGCCGAGGTGCGGGAGCGGACCGGTCCGGAGGGCGTGCCGACGCTGCACGAGGCGCTGGCCGCGGCGGCTCCGCACCGCGTGATGATCGACCTGCCCGGCGCCACCGAGGCGTCCGTGCGCGCCGTCGTCGGCGCCGTCCACGAGTGCGACGCGGAGGACCGGGTCTTCTACTGTTCCAGCGCGCCCGCCATGCTGCTCGTCCGCGCCGCCGACCCGGCCGCCGAACTGGCCCTGACGTGGACGACGCTCGCGCCGGTCCGCCCCGTGCTCCTGGACGCGCTGGCCCCGCGCTGGCTCAACTACCGCTTCGGGTTGGTGAGCAGGGCGCTGGCGGACCGCGTCCACCGCGACGGGCTGCTCGTCTCCGCGTGGACGGCCGACACGCGCAGGACCATGCGTAAGCTGATCGCCAACGGGGTGGACTCGATCACCACCAACCGCGTGGACACGCTCAACGCCGTACTGACGGGAGCCCGTACGTGACGTCCGACCACATCGACCGGATCCGCACCGACGTCGCACACAACGCACGCGTGTGGAACTACTGGCTCGGCGGCAAGGACAACTACCCCGTCGACCGCGTCGTCGGCGACCGGGTCGCCTCGCTCCACCCGAGCATCGGCGAAGTCGCCCGCGCCGACCGGGCGTTCCTCGGCCGCGCGGTGACGCACCTCGCGGCGGAGGCCGGCATCCGGCAGTTCCTGGACATCGGCACCGGCCTGCCGACCGCGGACAACACCCACGAGGTCGCCCAGCGCGTCGCCCCCGACGCGCGGATCGTGTACGTCGACAACGACCCGATCGTGCTCACCCACGCGCGCGCCCTGCTCACCGGCTCGCCCGAGGGCGCCACGGAGTACGTCGACGCGGACGCCCACCGCCCGGAGGCCATCCTCGACGCGGTGGCGCCGACCCTGGACCTGGGGCGGCCGGTGGCCGTGATGATGCTCGGCATCCTCAACTTCGTCCTCGACACGGACGAGGCCCGGCGGATCGTCCGGACCCTGATGGCCGCCGTCCCGTCCGGCAGCCACCTGGTGCTGACCCACCCGACGACCGACCCGGAGCTGGGCGGCGAGGGCAACGTGGAGGCGATGGCGTTCTGGAACGCCAACGCCACGCCGCCCATCACCGCCCGCAGCCGCGAGGAGTTCGCGTCGTTCCTCGACGGACTGGAGGTCCTGGAGCCGGGCATCGTGTCCTGCGCCAACTGGCGGCCCCGGCCCGGGCAGGGGGGCGTGGTCGCCCAGTTCGGCGCCGTGGCCCGCAAGCCTTGACGGGCGTACGGGCGTACGGGCTCACAGGATCACGGCGCCGGCGGCGGGCGGGTCCCGTGGCGCGGGCCGGACAGCCGCCGGGGACGGCGCGGTCGGCGCGGGGCGGGCGCCTGCCGGGGGACGGCGCGGTCGGCGCGGGCCGCCCGGGGCCCGTCCGGTGCCCCGGTGCGCTCGGCCGGCTCCCCCGGCGCCGAGGGTCGGGAGGCGGGCCCGGTGACCGGCCGCCGGATCACACGGGCAGCGTTCGGCGTACCGTCATGACCGGTTCCGTCAGGGCTTCCAGCCGCTTGATCTGACGGCGCACCACCAGCAGCGGGACCACCCCGAACACCCCGAACGACATGTCGATCAGCGACCACCAGACGGGGATGTCGCGGATCGGGCCGCAGATCAGGGCGAGCGGGACGATCCCGGCGCAGGCGATCATCCCGAAGTCGACCACCCAGACGTTGCGTACGGGGTCGCGGTACGGGCCGTAGAAGGCGACCGCGATGACGAGGTGCGCGAAGGCCAGCCAGTCCGTGCCGTAGAGCAGGAACGGGTACCGGGAGTCGGCGGTGTCCAGGCCGGCGCGGACGCGCTCGATCCACTCCAGCAGACCGGGGAAGGCGTCGGCGACGGGCGACGCCCAGCCGGTCAGCGCGTCGTGGGCCAGGCGCATCTCGGTGACGAGCGGGAAGGCGGTCGCCCCGCTCAGCACCAGGCAGACGATGAAGAACACCAACCACACACGGATCCGCCTCAGAAGGGCGTTCTGCTCGGTCATGTCCGCAGCGTACGCCCGTGTTCACCGCCCCTTCGCCGGAGCCCGGCGGCCTTCCGCGCGAGCGTGTGCGGGAGGACGGCGGCGACCGCGGCCCGGACGGGGCGGGACCGCCCGCACCGGGGGAACGACCGTCCGCGGAAACGACCGTCCGCGGAAACGCCCGGAGGGCGGCCCCCCGCACGGGTCCGCCCTCCGGTCGGTCGCGAAGCGTCAGCTCAGCGAGGTCATCACGTGCTTGATGCGCGTGTAGTCCTCGAAGCCGTACGCCGACAGGTCCTTGCCGTAGCCGGACTTCTTGAAGCCGCCGTGCGGCATCTCGGCGACCAGCGGGATGTGGGTGTTGATCCAGACGCAGCCGAAGTCGAGGGCCTTGGACATGCGCATCGCGCGCGCGTGGTCCTTGGTCCAGACGGAGGAGGCGAGGGCGTACTCGACGCCGTTCGCGTACTCCAGCGCCTGCTCCTCGTCGCGGAACGACTGGACGGTGATGACGGGGCCGAAGACCTCGTTCTGGATGATCTCGTCGTCCTGCTTGAGGCCGGAGACGACGGTCGGCGCGTAGAAGTAGCCCTTCTCGCCGACGCGGTGGCCGCCCGCCTCCACCTTGGCGTGGGCCGGGAGGCGGTCGATGAAGCCGCTGACCTGCTTGAGCTGGTTGGCGTTGTTGAGCGGGCCGTACAGCGCGTCCTCGTCCTCGGGCGCGCCGGTCCTCGTGCCGGCGGCGGCCTTGGCGAGGGCGGCGACGAACTCGTCGTGGATCGACTCGTGGACCAGGACGCGGGTGGCGGCCGTGCAGTCCTGGCCGGCGTTGAAGAAGCCGGCGACGGAGATGTCCTCGACGGCCTTCTCGATGTCGACGTCCTCGAAGACGACGACCGGGGCCTTGCCGCCCAGCTCCAGGTGGACGCGCTTGACGTCCTTGGCGGCCGACTCGGCGACCTGCATGCCGGCGCGTACGGAACCGGTGATGGAGGCCATCGCCGGGACCGGGTGCTCGACCATCGCCCGGCCGGTGTCGCGATCGCCGCAGATGACGTTGAAGACGCCCTTGGGCAGGACCGTCCCCATGATCTCGGCGATCAGGACCGTCGAGGCGGGCGTCGTGTCGGACGGCTTGAGGACGACGGTGTTGCCCGCGGCGAGGGCCGGGGCGAACTTCCACACGGCCATCATCATCGGGTAGTTCCACGGCGCGACCTGGGCGCAGACGCCGATCGGCTCGCGGCGGACGATGGAGGTCATGCCCTCCATGTACTCGCCCGCGGAGCGGCCCTCCAGCAGCCGCGCGGCGCCGGCGAAGAAGCGGATCTGGTCCACCATCGGGGGCAGTTCCTCGGTCCGCGTGAGGCCGAAGGGCTTGCCGGTGTTCTCGCACTCGGCGGCGATCAGCTCCTCCGCGCGCTCCTCGAACGCGTCCGCGATCTTCAGCAGGGCCTTCTGGCGCTCGGCCGGGGTGGCGTCCCGCCAGGCGGGGAACGCGGCGGCGGCGGCCTCCATGGCGGCGTCCACGTCGGCCGGGCCCGAGAGCGGAGAGGTGGCGTAGACCTCCCCGGTGGCGGGGTTGACGACGTCGATGGTCCGTCCGTCGGCGGCATCCCGGAACTCGCCGTTGATGTAGTTGCGCAGACGACGCAGTTCGGTGGTCACGTGGCCACCCTCCTGTCGATTTCGGTGTCCGTGGTCACCCTCCGGCCCGGTGGTGCTGTCCGGTGGGTGAGACACCCAGCCTAGTCGCTGATGCCACGCTTTCGACAGGCCCGACGCTCCAGAACTTCGGATTCAGTGAGATCGACAACCACAAACAACGGATTCCGCTATTCTGAGGTTGCGAAACCGACGGGTCTCGGTGCAGAGTGAAGGTGTGGCCAGTCGAAGCGCAGACTCCAGGACCAACAGTGGATCGTCCCCCGCGATCGACGCCGTGTCCCTGGCGATCATCGAACAGCTCCAGGAGGACGGGCGCCGTCCCTACGCCGCCATCGGCAAGGCCGTGGGCCTGTCGGAGGCGGCCGTGCGGCAGCGCGTCCAGAAGCTCCTCGACCAGAACGTGATGCAGATCGTCGCCGTCACCGACCCGCTCACCGTGGGCTTCCGGCGGCAGGCGATGCTCGGCATCAACGTCGAGGGCGACGTGGACCCGGTGGCCGACGCGCTGACCGCCATGCCCGAGTGCGAGTACGTGGTGATGACCGCGGGCTCGTTCGACCTGATGGTGGAGGTCGTCTGCGAGGACGACGCCCACCTGCTGGATGTGATCAACAAGCGCATCCGCACCCTCCCCGGCGTGCGCTCCACCGAGAGCTTCGTCTACCTCAAGCTCAAGAAGCAGACCTACATGTGGGGAACCCGATAGCCGTGAGCAACTCCCGCAGCGACCTGTCAAAGTCCGCCTACGACCACCTGTGGATGCACTTCACCCGCATGTCGTCGTACGAGAACAGCCCCGTCCCGACCATCGTCCGCGGCGAGGGCACCTACATCTACGACGACAAGGGCAAGCGCTACCTCGACGGCCTCGCCGGCCTGTTCGTCGTCCAGGCGGGCCACGGCCGCACCGAGCTCGCCGAGACCGCGTACAAGCAGGCGCAGGAGCTCGCGTTCTTCCCCGTGTGGTCGTACGCCCACCCGCGCGCCGTCGAGCTGGCCGAGCGCCTCGCCCACCACGCCCCCGGCGACCTGAACAAGGTCTTCTTCACCACCGGCGGCGGCGAGGCGGTCGAGACCGCCTGGAAGCTGGCGAAGCAGTACTTCAAGCTCGTCGGCAAGCCGACCAAGCACAAGGTGATATCCCGCGCCGTCGCCTACCACGGCACGCCGCAGGGCGCCCTGTCCATCACCGGCCTGCCGGGCCTGAAGGCCCCCTTCGAGCCGCTGGTCCCCGGCGCGCACAAGGTGCCGAACACCAACATCTACCGCGCGCCCTCCTTCCTCGACGACGGTTCCGGCGTCTCCCCGGAGGCCTTCGGCCGCTGGGCCGCCGACCAGATCGAGCAGCAGATCCTCTTCGAGGGCCCGGACACCGTCGCCGCGGTCTTCCTGGAGCCGGTGCAGAACGCCGGCGGCTGCTTCCCGCCGCCGCCCGGGTACTTCCAGCGGGTCCGCGAGATCTGCGACCGGTACGACGTGCTGCTCGTCTCCGACGAGGTCATCTGCGCCTTCGGCCGCCTCGGCACGATGTTCGCCTGCGACAAGTTCGACTACGTGCCGGACATGATCACCTGCGCCAAGGGCATGACCTCGGGCTACTCCCCGATCGGCGCGTGCATCATCTCCGACCGCCTCGCCGAGCCGTTCTACAAGGGCGACAACACGTTCCTGCACGGCTACACCTTCGGCGGCCACCCGGTCTCCGCGGCCGTCGGCCTCGCCAACCTCGACATCTTCGAGCGCGAGAACCTCAACCAGCACGTCCTGGACAACGAGGGCGCGTTCCGCGCGACGCTGGAGAAGCTGCACGACCTGCCGATCGTCGGCGACGTGCGCGGCAACGGCTTCTTCTACGGCATCGAGCTCGTGAAGGACAAGCACACCAAGGAGTCCTTCAACGAGGAGGAGACCGAGCGCGTCCTGTACGGCTTCCTCTCCAAGGCGCTGTTCGACAACGGGCTGTACTGCCGCGCCGACGACCGCGGCGACCCGGTCGTCCAGCTCGCCCCGCCGCTGGTCTCCGACCAGTCGACGTTCGACGAGATCGAGCAGATCCTCCGGGCCACCCTCACCGAGGCCTGGACCAAGCTCTGACCGGTCGACCGATCGGACTTGCCCTGGCCGATCGGGCCGTACGTCGGCCGGCCGCGGCCCGGATTCACCCATGCGGGTGCATCCGGGCCGCGGCCGTTTCCCGTTACGGTGCCATCCCGTTGGGGCCCGCCGAGCCGCGTGTTATGTTCCGACCGGTTCGGGGGGACTCCAGAAGGCTCCGAGCTGATCCGATGGGATGAGAGACATGGTGGCCCCGCCCGACAACGACGTGCTGTGGGCGCGTTCCCTGCACCACACGCACAACGGCTCCCCCGCACTCAGCGGCGTCTCGCTCGGCGTTCGCGAGGGCGAGATCCTCGCCGTCCACGGCCCGCGCGGGTGCGGAAAAACGACACTGCTGCGCTGTCTCGCCGGCCAGACCGCCCCCCAGGAGGGCGAGGTCTGGTTCAACAGTGCCCCCGTCCACACCATGAGCCCGTTCCAGCGGGAACGGCTCCGCCGCGACCGGTTCGCCTGGATCGACCCGGAGCCCACCCTCGTGCCCGAGCTCACCGCCTGGGAGAACGCCGCCCTGCCCCTGCTGCTGCGCGGCACCCCCCGCCGGGCCGCCAAGGCCGCCGCCCTCGAATGGCTGGAGCGGCTCGACATCGGCGCCTGCGCCAAGCGGCGACCTCGCGCCCTGCTCCAGGCGCAGCGCCAGCGCGTCGCCGTCGCCCGCGCGCTCGCCGCCGAGCCCGCCGTCCTCTTCGCCGACGAGCCCACCGCCACCCTGCACAGCGCGGAGGGCGCACAGGTGCTGCGCACCCTGACCGCCGCGGCGCGCTCGCACCGCATCACCGTCGTCCTCGCCACGTACGACACGCAGGTCGCCGCCCTCGCCGACCGTGTCGTCGCCCTGCTCGACGGACGGCGCGTCAACGCCCCGAGGACCGCCGAGGTGGAGGGGCGCGACGCGTGCTCGCTCTCCGTCTAGCCCGCGGCGCCCACCCCTTCCTCCTACTGCGGCTGCTGGTCGCCGCGGCGTCGGCGGGGGCGGGCTTCCTGCTGCTGTGCGCCCTCGGGCACGCCGTGGCGCACCCCGACCGGCCGTCCGCCTCCGTGCTCCGGCTCGCCTGGTGCGCCCTGCCGCTCGCCGCCGCCGTGCACCTGGCGGTCGCCGTGGCGCGCACCGACCCGAGCACCCGCCCCCGGCCCGGGCTCTCCTCCATCGGGCTCGGCCCGGCCCGGCTGACCGCCATCGCGGCGGCGTCGACCGCCGCCGCCTGCACGCTCGGCTCGGTGCTCGCGCTCCTCGTCTCCCTGCACCTGCGCGGCGGCCTGCCCGGTCTCCCGTTCGGCGGGGCCGGCGCCGACCTGCTGGGCGGCGGGCGGCCCCTGCCGGTGCCCGCCGCGCTGACCCTGCTCGCGCTCGTCCCGGTCGTCGCGTCCACCGCCGTCGCGCTGGTCCTGCGCCCCGGCCGGGAGCGCACCGGCGGGCGGCGGGCCGCCACCGGAGCGGACGCCGACGCCGCGCCCCCCGCCGCCCGCGACCCGTTCGACTCGGTGACCGCGCCGGCCGGCCTGCCCTGGGGCGTCGCCCTCATGGCGGCGGGCCTGGCGCTGGAGCTGTACGGGGTGCGCGGCACGGGCGACGCGCTGCCGCTGCCGGGCGGCGTGCCCGGCAGCCCCGTCCCCGCCCTGGCCGGCTGGGCCCTGGCCACCCTGGGCCTCGCCGTGACCGGACCGGGCCTCACCCACCTGTGCGGACGGCTCCTCCAGGCGTACCGGCCGGGCGCGGCGCGGCTCCTCGCCGGCCGCGCGCTGATGGACGAGTCCCGCCGCGTCGGCCGGCCCCTCGGCGTGCTGTGCGCGGTCGTCTCCGCGGGGATCGCGGCGAACACCCTGTACGCGCAGGCCGACACCCGGCCCTTCGGCCCGCTGTCCGGACTCGGCGCGACCCTCGTCCTGGCGTGTGCGTCGGCCGCGCTGCTCACCGCCGCCGTGGAGACCCGGCAGCGCCGGGCCGGCACGGCCGCCGCCCTGCTCCGCCTCGGCGCCCCGGCGGGCCTGCTCCGCTCGGCCGCGCTGCTGCGCGCGGCGACCCTGCTCGCCGCCTTCGCCCCGCTGACCTGGCTGGTGGCCGCGCTGACGGCGCTCCCCCTGCGTCCCTGACACGGTGGGCCCCGAGAGGCGGGGACCACGCCCCGTGGGGGGGCGGTCGTCGCGTACCAGGGCTCCTCGGCGTACGGGACGGCGCCGGGGCGCGACGGAGGCGTACCCGGCGCGGACCACGCCGCCCGTGCGCGGTGCCGCCCGTCAGCCGAGGACGACGACCTCGTCCGGGGCGAACGTGGCGCCCACCGCCGCGCCCTGGTCCGGGGCGTCCCGCAGGGCGCACTCGGCCTCCAGCACGGGGGCGTCCGCGTCGGCGGGCCGCAGCAGGACCGCCACGTGGTGGCCGCGGAACGTGCGCCCCTCGACCGTGCACCGCAGCCCGTGGGCGGGGTCCCCGAGCCGTACGCCGGCGGGCCGCACCAGCAGCCGGGCGGCGCCCCGCGGGGTGCCGGGCGGAACGGGGACCCTGCCCCACACGGTGTCGGCGGCGTCGCCGCTCACGGTCGCGGCGACCACGTTGTCGAAGCCGAGGAACCGCGCGACGAACTCGGAGGCGGGGCGCTGCCACACCTCCAGCGGCGTGCCCGCCTGTGCGATCCTGCCCTCGTGCATGACGACGACCCGGTCGGCGAGGGCGAACGCCTCGGCCTGGTCGTGCGTGACGGCCAGCACGGTCGTGCCGAGCCGGCCGAACAGGCCGCGCAGCTCGGTGACCAGCCGCTCGCGCAGCCCCCGGTCGAGCTGGCCGAGCGGCTCGTCCAGCATCAGCAGCCGCGGGCTGGGGGCGAGCGCCCGGGCGAGGGCGACGCGCTGCTGCTCACCGCCGGACAGGGCGGCGACGGACCGGCGCCCGGCGCCCGGCAGGCCGACGAGGTCCAGCAGTTCCGCCACCCGCGCGGCCCGCTCGGCGCGGGGCACGCCGCGCATCCGCAGCCCGAACGCGACGTTCCCGGCCACGTCCCGCTGCGGGAACAACTGGTGGTCCTGGAACATCAGGCCCACCCCGCGCCGGTGCACGGGCACGCGGGCCTGGTCGGCGCCGGCCAGGAGGACCCGGCCCGCGTCGGCCCGCTGGAGTCCGGCGACGACCCGCAGCAGGGTCGACTTGCCGCTGCCGCTCGGCCCGAGGACGCAGACGATCTCGTGCTCGTCGACCGACAGGTCCACCGCGTCGAGGGCCGTGCGGGCGCCGAAGCGCACGGTGACGCCGTCCAGGTGAAGCAGCATCGTCAGAACTCCCCCCCGCGGTCCGTGCGGACGCGTTCGAGCAGCAGGAGCGCGGTCGCGCACACCGCCATCAGGATCGTGGACAGGGCCATCGCCTGGCCGTAGTTGAGCTCGCCGGGCCGGCCGAGCAGCCGCGCCACGGCCACCGGCAGCGTCGGGTGGTCGGCGCGGGCGATGAACACGGTCGCGCCGAACTCGCCGAGCGACACGGCGAACGCGAACCCGGCCGCGACGAGCAGCGCCCGCCGCACCATCGGCAGGTCCACCTCCCGCCACGCCCGCAGCGGCGACGCCCCGAGCACCGCCGCCGCCTCCCGCAGCCGCGCGTCGACCGCGCGCAGGACGGGCAGCATCGTCCGTACGACGAAGGGCACCCCGACCAGGGCCTGGGCGAGCGGCACCAGCATCCACGACGAGCGCAGGTCCAGCGGCGGCTCGTCCAACGCGACGAGGAAACCGAAGCCCACGGTGACGGCGGACACGCCGAGCGGCAGCATCAGCAGCGCGTCGAACGCGCGCACCAGGCGGCCGGCCCGCCGGGTGAGGGCCGCCGCCGCGAGCCCGCCGACGACGACGGCGATCGCGGTCGCGGCGAGCGCGAACCGGAGGGAGTTCCCGACGGCCTCCAGCGGCGGGACGGCGAACGTGCCGCCGCTCGCCTCCACCGAGCGCAGCGCCCGGTAGAAGCCCAGGCCGCCGGAGGCGTCGAGGGACCGGGCGACGAGCACGCCGAGCGGCAGCAGGAGCAGCAGCGCGATCGAGGCGAGGACCCCGCCGAGCAGCGCCCACTGCCCGGCGCCGCGCGGCCGGTGCGCGGTGCCCGCCGGGTCGACGAGCCGCAGCGCGGTCTCCCGGCGCCGCACGGTCCAGGCGTGCACGGCGAGGACGGCGGCGACGGCGGCGAACTGGACGAGGGTGAGGACGGCGGCGGTCGGCAGGTCCAGGAGCTGCGCGGTCTGCCGGTAGATCTCCGCCTCCAGCGTGCGGTACGCGGGTCCGCCGAGGATCACGACGATGCCGAAGGAGGTGTACGTGAAGAGGAACACCATCAGCCCGGCGGCGGCCACCGCCGGGCCGAGCGCGGGCAGCGTCACCCGCCGCCAGGCGGCGAGGCGGGACGCGCCCAGGACCCGCGCGGCCTCCTCCTGCCGGGGGTCGAGCTGCGCCCACAGCCCGCCCACGGTGCGGACGACGACGGCGTAGTTGAAGAAGACGTGCGCGAGGAGGATCGCCCAGACGGTCGTGTCGAGGCGGACGCCCCACAGCCCGTCGAGGAGCCCGCCGCGCCCCAGGAGCGCCAGGAACGCGGTGCCCACGACCACGGTCGGCAGCACGAACGGCACGGTGACCACCGCCCGCAGCACCTGCTTGCCGGGGAAGTCGAAGCGGGCGAAGACGTACGCGCCGGGGAGCGCCACGAGGAGGGTGAGCGCGGTGGAGGCGAGCGCCTGCCAGGTGGTGAACCACAGGACGTCGAGGACGTCCGGGCGGGCCAGCACCTCGCCGAGCCGGCCGGGCCGCCAACCCTCGTCCGTCCTCAGGCCGCGCCCGACGATCGTGGCGACGGGGTAGGCGAAGAAGACGGCGAAGAACGCGGCGGGCAGTACGACGAGCGCACCGCGCACCGCGCCGCCCCGCGCGCGTGCCGCGCGGGCGGCACCCGCCGGGGCGTCCCCCTCCGGGCGGCCGTCTACTTCAGGACGAGCGAGGACCACGTCTGGATCCACTGGTCGCGGTTCTCGGCGATCTTCTCGGGGGCCATGGTCAGCGGCTCGTCGATCACGACGCCGTGCCGGGTGAACAGCTCGGGCAGCTTCGCGTCCTTCGCGACCGGGTGCACGAACATGTTCAGCGGCATGTCCTCCTGGAACTTCTTTCCGACCATGAAGTCGAGGAGGGCCTTGCCGCCCTCCGGGTTGCCGGCGCCCTCGAGGAGGCCGGCGAACTCGATCTGCCGGTAGCAGGTGCCCTCGGCGACGCCGGTGGGCGCCTCGGCGGGCTTCGGGTCGCCGTACAGGACCTCGACGGGCGGGCTGGAGGCGTACGAGACGACGAGCGGCCGGTCGGCCTTGGCCTTCCTGCCGCCCGCGGAGCCGGAGAACTCCTGGTTGTAGGCGATCTCCCAGCTGTCGACGACCTTGACGCCGTTGTCCTTCAGCTTCTTCCAGTAGCCCTGCCAGCCTCCCCCGCCCGAGCCGGAGGCGCCCCCGTCGCCGTACGCGGCGGCCGTGCCGAGCAGGAAGCCGAGGCCGGGCGAGGAGCGCTCGGGGTTCTCGACGACGAGGAGGTTCCGGTAGGCGGGCTCGGCGAGGTCGTCGAAGGTCCGCGGCGGGGCGAGCTTCCTGTCGGCGAAGTACTTCTTGTCGTAGTTGACGCAGATGTCGCCGTAGTCGACGGGGGTGACGCGGTGGCGGCCCTTGTCGAGCTGGACGGCTTCGTCGACCCGGTCGAGGCCCTTCGCCTCGTACGGCTCGAAGAGGCCGTTGTCGAGGGCGCGGGAGAGGGTCGTGTTGTCGACGCCGAAGAAGACGTCGCCCTGGGGGGCGCCCTTGGTGAGGACGGCCTTGTTGACCGCCTCGACGGCGTCGCCGCTCTTGAGGACCTTGACCGTGTAGCCCGTCTCCTCGGTGAACGCCTTCAGGACGGCGTCGGAGGCGGCGAAGGAGTCGTGGCTGACGAGCGTGACGGTGCGGGACTTCACGCCGTCGGCCGTGTCGCCGGAGCCCGTGCCGCAGGCGGTGAGCGCCAGCACGCCCAGCGCGGTGGCGACCGCGCCCGCGGCGGTCTTCTTGGTGGTGCCCACTGATTCCTCCTGGGGGTGACCAGGAAGAGACGCGGCCCTGCCCGCCGCGGGCGCGGCGGGCAGGGCGCAACAGCTCGAGTAAAGACCGAACTCCCTACCCAGAATGACCTGGGCGAGGTTCAGAGGGTCTGCGGTCTGGCGGTCACCGCACTCTCAGCGCTGTGGCGCTCCCCTGTCGGAATATCCAGATGTTCGAGCTCAGAGTACAACGGGGCGGCTTTCGGTCAGCGCTCGGTGGCCGCGAGCTGGCCGCAGGCCCCGTCGATCTCCTGGCCGCGGGTGTCGCGGACGGTGACCGGGACGCCGTGCGCGGCGATGGCCTCGACGAACGCCTTCTCGTCCTCGGGCCGGGAGGCGGTCCACTTCGAGCCGGGCGTGGGGTTGAGCGGGATCAGGTTGACGTGGACCCGCTTGCCCTTGAGGAGGCGGCCGAGGAGGTCGCCGCGCCACGCCTGGTCGTTGATGTCGCGGATCAGCGCGTACTCGATGGAGACGCGGCGCCCGGACTTCTCGGCGTACTCCCACGCGGCGTCGAGGACCTCGCGGACCTTCCAGCGCGTGTTGACCGGGACGAGCGTGTCGCGCAGCTCGTCGTCCGGAGCGTGCAGCGACACGGCGAGGCGGCACTTGAAGCCCTCGTCGGCGAAGCGCAGCATCGCCGGGACGAGGCCGACCGTCGAGACCGTGATGCCCCGCTGCGACAGGCCCAGCCCGTCCGGCTCGGGGTCGGTGAGGCGGCGGATGGCGCCGACGACCCGCTTGTAGTTGGCGAGCGGCTCGCCCATGCCCATGAACACGATGTTCGACAGCCGCGCGGGGCCGCCGGGGACCTCGCCGTCGCGCAGGGCGCGCATGCCGTCGACGATCTGGTGGACGATCTCGGCGGTCGACAGGTTCCGGTCCAGACCGGCCTGGCCGGTGGCGCAGAACGGGCAGTTCATGCCGCAGCCCGCCTGCGACGAGATGCACATCGTCACGCGGTCGGGGTACCGCATGAGCACCGACTCGACGAGCGTGCCGTCGTGCAGCCGCCACAGGGTCTTGCGGGTGGTGTCGTCGTCGCACGAGATGTGCCGGACGACGCTCATCAGCTCCGGCAGCAGCTCGCCGGCGAGCTTCTCGCGGGAGGCGGCGGGGATGTCGGTCCACTCGGCGGGGTCGTGGGCGTACCGCGCGAAGTAGTGCTGGGACAGCTGCTTGGCGCGGAACGGCTTCTCTCCGATCGCGGCGACGGCCTCCCTGCGCTCGGCGGGCGTGAGGTCGGCGAGGTGCCGCGGCGGCTTCTTGGCTCCGCGGGGCGCGACGAAAGTGAGTTCGCCAGGGACGGGGCGTACCACGCGAGCAACTCCTCGTGAGGACTGAGGTCTGGGGTCCGCGTGCGCGGGGACGGCGGCAGTGCTGTGCCGGAGCCGGGAGACCTCACCGGATCTTCCCCGCGTCGGCGGGGAAGCGAAAGGGCCCGCAACCCGATGCCGCGAGCCCTTCCAGAGTACCTGCTGGCGGTCAACCCGCTCCGACGAAGATCACCAGCAGCAGCCACACGACCGGCGCCGTCGGCAGCAGGGAGTCCAGGCGGTCCATGATGCCGCCGTGGCCCGGGAGCAGGGTGCCCATGTCCTTGATGCCCAGGTCCCGCTTGATCATGGACTCGCCGAGGTCGCCCAGCGTGGCGCTGACCGCGACCGCGAGGCCCAGGAGGAGGCCCTGCCACCACGTACCGCCGTCGACGAGGAACAGCATGCACAGCGCGCCGGCGGCCATCGCGAAGGCGACCGCGCCGAAGAGGCCCTCGCGGGTCTTGCCGGGGCTGATCCGCGGCGCCAGCTTGTGCCGGCCGAAGCGCCAGCCGACCGCGTACGCGCCCGTGTCGCTGACGATGGTCAGCAGCAGGAACGTCAGCACCCGCCGCGGCCCGTCGTCCGCGGCCAGCATCAGCGCCACGAACGTCGCCAGGAACGGCACGTAGAAGGCGGCGAACACCCCGGCCGTGACGTCCTTGAGGTAGCCCTCGGGCGGCTCCGTCATCCGCCACACGAGCACCGCGAGAGCGGTCAGCGCCATCGCCACCCAGGCGCCCTCGGCACCGCGCACGTACCCGGCGACGACCATCGCCGCGCCGCCGACGGCGAGCGGGACGAGCGGCGCCCTGATGCCCTTGCGCTCCTGGAGCCGGGACGTCAGCTCCCACAGGCCGACGACGACGGCGATCGCTATGACGCCGACGAAGACGGCCTTCTGGATGAACAGCGACGCGATGATCACCGCGCCGAGGCCGACGCCGACCCCTATGGCGGCCCGGAGGTCACGCCCGGCCTGCTTCTTCTGCCGCTGCCGCTGGTGCGGCTGGTGCGGTGGGTGTGAGCGTCCCTGCGACTCGGCGGGCTCCGGTGGTTCCGAGGGCATGGGCTCCTGCGGCATCTCGTCACGGAACGGGGGACCGCTCAGCCGAGCGGTCCCCCGGTCAGGGTCGTCCTGGTCTCCGCCGGCGGGGACGTCGGGCACGATGGGCATGGGCCGAGTCTGCTGCGCGGCGTGCTCATCGTGGACGGGACCCGCCGGGGCGGCCGGAGCGTGCCCCTGGTCGGGCGGACCCCAGTGTCCGCCTCGCGGCGGGGCCCCCCAGGAAGCGTCGTTCATCAGACCTCGAGCAGCTCGGCTTCCTTGTGCTTGAGCAGCTCGTCCACCTGCGCGACGTACTTCGCGGTGGTGTCGTCGAGCTCCTTCTCCGCACGGCGGCCCTCGTCCTCACCGACTTCGCCGTCCTTGACGAACTTGTCGATGGTCTCCTTGGCCTTGCGGCGGATGGAGCGGATCGAGATCTTGGCGTCCTCGCCCTTGCCCTTGGCGACCTTGATGTACTCCCGGCGGCGCTCCTCGGTGAGCTCGGGGAAGACCACCCGGATGATGTTTCCGTCGTTGGTCGGGTTGACGCCGAGGTCGGAGTCGCGGATCGCCTGCTCGATGTTGCGCAGCGCGGTCTTGTCGAACGGGGTCACCACGGCCATGCGCGGCTCCGGCACCGAGAAGGAGGCCAGCTGGTTGATCGGCGTGAGGGCACCGTAGTAGTCGGCCACGATCTTGTTGAACATGGCCGGGTGCGCACGCCCGGTGCGGATCGCGGCGAAGTCCTCCTTGGCGACCAGGACGGCCTTCTCCATCTTCTCCTCGGCTTCGAGGAGGGTCTCTTCGATCACCACTTGCTCCTGCGTGTCTTGGGTTTGTCCCGGCGTGCACCACGGCCGCGGAACCTGCGTCGCGTCTTCTCCTGCACGGTGTCCGACCGGCAGGGCTTTGTCCATCCCCGGCTGGGCCCCGGGGTCCCCCCGCTCGAACGAAGTCGAGAGCCCGGGGAAGGGTCAGTGCCGGGTGCCCTCGCCGCTCACGAGAGTGCCGATCTTCTCACCCTTCACGGCGCGGGCGATATTGCCGGCCGTGAGGAGTTCGAAGACGAGGATCGGCAGCTTGTTGTCGCGGCAGAGGGTGACGGCGGTGGCGTCGGCGACCCTGAGGTCCCGGGCGATCACCTCGCCGTACTCCAGGGCGTCGAACTTCACGGCGTCCGGGTTGGTCTTCGGGTCGGAGTCGTAGACCCCGTCGACCCCGTTCTTGCCCATGAGGAGGGCCTCGGCGTCGATCTCCAGCGCGCGCTGGGCGGCGGTCGTGTCGGTGGAGAAGTAGGGCATGCCCATGCCGGCGCCGAAGATCACGACGCGGCCCTTCTCCAGGTGGCGCACGGCGCGCAGCGGGATGTAGGGCTCCGCGACCTGACCCATGGTGATGGCGGTCTGGACGCGGGACTGGATGCCCTCCTTCTCCAGGAAGTCCTGGAGGGCGAGGCAGTTCATGACCGTGCCGAGCATGCCCATGTAGTCGGAGCGGGCCCGGTCCATGCCGCGCTGCTGGAGCTCGGCGCCGCGGAAGAAGTTGCCGCCGCCGATGACGACCGCGATCTGCGCGCCGTCACGGACGACCGCGGCGATCTCGCGGGCGATGGCGTGGACGACGTCGGGATCGACGCCGAGGCCGCCGCCGCCGGAGAACGCCTCGCCGGACAGCTTCAGGAGGAAGCGTCCGGCCTTCTTGCCGGTGTTGTCGTCGCTCTGTGCGGCGCCCTGATTCATTGGAGATCTCCTCGTGCACATACGAAGAAGGCCATTGCCGGGGGTGCTGATGTCCCTGTGCGGCAATGGCCTCCTCGTCAGATCTGCGGTCGTCCGGCGCGGACGCGGACGACTGCTACGACCCTATGGGGTCCGGTGTCCGTCGGTACGGACTCAGATGCCGACCTTGATGCGCGTGAAGCGCTTCAGGGTGACACCGGCCTCGTCCAGGATCTGCTGAACGGACTTCTTGTTGTCGAGCGCGTACGGCTGACCGAGCAGCGTCGCGTCCTTGAAGAAGCCGTTGAGGCGACCCTCGACGATCTTCGGCAGCGCGGCCTCGGGCTTGCCCTCGGCGCGGGTGGTCTCCTCGGCGACGCGGCGCTCGGCCTCGACGACCTCGGCCGGGACGTCGTCCTTGGAGAGGTACTTCGGGGCGAACGCGGCGATGTGCTGCGCGACGCCCTTGGCGACCTCGGCGTTCTCCTTGTCGAGCTCGACGAGGACACCGATCTGCGGCGGCAGGTCCGGCATGGTGCGGTGCATGTACGCGGTGACGTAGCCGCCGGAGAACTGCGCGAAGCGGTCGAGAACGATCTTCTCGCCGAGGTTCGCGTTGGCCTCGTCGACGAACGCCTGGACGGTCTTGCCGGGCTCGATCTCGGAGGAGAGCAGCGCCTCGATGTCGGCCGGGCCGGTGGCCGCGACGTGCTGGGCGAGCTGGTTGGCGACCGACTGGAACTTCTCGCCCTTGGCGACGAAGTCCGTCTCGCACTTCAGCTCGACGAGGACGCCGGAGGTGTTGTCGTCGGCGATCAGGGAGACGACGGCACCGTTCTCGGCGGAGCGGCCCTCACGCTTGGCGACGCCCTTCTGACCCTTGATGCGCAGGGCCTCGACGGCCTTGTCGACGTTGCCGTCGGACTCGTCCAGCGCCTTCTTGCAGTCCATCATGCCGGCGCCGGTGAGCTCGCGGAGCTTCTTGACGTCGGCGGCGGTGTAGTTCGCCATGATCTGTGAATCTCTCTCGAAGTCTGGAAGATCTACCAGGATCTATGGGGTGACGGAGGGGGCTTGTGGCCCCCTCCGTCGACGACCGGACCGGTCAGGCCGGGCGCGGGGCCCGGGCCTCGGGGTCAGGACCGCTGGTCAGGCCTGCTCGGCCTCGGCGGCCGGCGCCTCGGCGGCCGGGGCCTCGGCAACCTCGGCGGCCGGGGCCTCGGCGGCGGCCTCGGCCGGCTTCTCGGCCTCGTCGGCCTTCTTCTCGCCCTCGAGCAGGTCGCGCTCCCACTCGGCGAGCGGCTCGCCGGCGGCCTTGTCACCCGGCTTGCTGTCGCCGGTGGCGACGCCGGAGCGGGCGATGAGGCCCTCGGCGACGGCGTCGGCGATCACACGGGTGAGCAGGGTGACGGAGCGGATCGCGTCGTCGTTGCCCGGGATCTTGTAGTCGACCTCGTCGGGGTCGCAGTTGGTGTCGAGGATCGCGACGACCGGGATGTTGAGCTTGCGCGCCTCACCGACGGCGATGTGCTCCTTCTTGGTGTCGACGATCCAGACGGCGCTGGGCACCTTCTGCATGTCGCGGATACCACCGAGGGTCTTCTCCAGCTTGGCCTTCTCGCGGGAGAGGACCAGGAGCTCCTTCTTGGTGAGGCCGGAGGCGGCCACGTCCTCGAAGTCGATCGCCTCGAGCTCCTTGAGGCGCTGGAGGCGCTTGTACACGGTGGAGAAGTTGGTGAGCATGCCGCCCAGCCAGCGCTGGTTGACGTACGGCATGCCGACGCGGGACGCCTGCTCGGCGATGGCCTCCTGCGCCTGCTTCTTCGTGCCGACGAACATGATCGAGCCGCCGTGCGCGACGGTCTCCTTGACGAACTCGTAGGCGCGGTCGATGTACGACAGCGACTGGAGCAGGTCGATGATGTAGATGCCGTTGCGCTCGGTGAAGATGAAGCGCTTCATCTTCGGGTTCCAGCGACGGGTCTGGTGACCGAAGTGGACGCCGCTCTCCAGCAGCTCCCGCATCGTGACGACGGCCATGGCCGTATCTCCTTGAGTGTGTCGGTTGTTTCCTGACGCCCCGGCGCGCTGTGCCACGAATGGACCGATGAGCGCCACCACGGCCGGTGAGGGCGGTGGCGGGGCGTGCGAAGTCGACCCGGTGGCCCGGGTCGCCAGAAGAAGTGTACGGGACCTGGGCGCCGCCGGGTGACGGCGCTGTCCACAAGCGGCGCCGTCGTCCACAGATCGGGGCCGTGATCCACCCGGGCGGGGGGATCGGGGGGACAGTGCGTTGCATGGACCGACGTTCTCCGCGCGCCGCCCTGCCGGCGGCCCTGGCGCTCCTGCTGTTCGTCGTCGCGGTCGCGGGTGCGGCCGCCGTGCCGGGGCCGCGCGCCCCGGCGGCGGCCGTCTCCGCGGCGCCGCTGCGGGCGGGCCCGGACGGGAGCGCGCCGCCGGGCGGGGGGCCGTCGGATGGGGGGCCGCTCGACGGCGGGCCGTCGGATGGGGGGCTGCCCGCGCGGGACGCGGTGTGGCCGGTGGGGCCGCCCCGGGCGGTGGTGGTGCGCGGGTGGGAGCCGCCCGTGTCGGCGTACGGGCGGGGGCACCGGGGCGTCGACCTGGCCGCGCCGCCGGGCACGCGGGTGCGGGCGGCCGTCGCGGGGCGGGTGTCGTTCGCGGGGCCGGTGGCGGGGCGGGGCGTCCTGGTGGTGACGCTGCCGGCACCGCCGGGCGCGGTGCCCCTGAGGATCACGTACGAGCCGGTGCGGGCCGTGGTGGAGGCCGGGGCGCGGGTGCGGGCGGGTCAGGTGGTCGCCCTGACGGCCGCCGACGCGGCGTCGCACTGCGCGGGCGCGTGCCTGCACTGGGGGCTCAGGCGGGGGGACGCCTACCTGGACCCGCTGTCGCTCCTGCCGCGGCTGCCGCGCCGTCCGCCGTCCCGGCTGCTGCCCTGGTGGTGAGGGCGCGCGGCCTTAGGGGTGGGCGACACCGCGCAGGGCGACGGCGACGGCCGTGTCGGCGATGGCGGTCGGGTCCTCGGCGGCGCCGAGCTCGATCCGGCGGACGGCCGCGTCGACGACGCCCTGGAGGAGCATCGCGGCGAGCCGGGGCTCGGGCTGGCCGAGTTCGGCGAGGGCCTCGACGATGATCGCGACGAGGCCGCCGTGCGCGGCGCGGATCTTCTCGCGGGCGCCGTCGTCGAGTTCGCTGGCGGAGATGGCGACGACCGCCCGGTGCCGGCGGTCGCCGACGAGCTCCAGCTGGCGGCGCACGTACGCCTCGACCTTCGCCCCGGGGGTGGCCGCCCGCTCCATGGCCGCCTCGACCTCCGCCGCCCAGACGGGGAAGTCGACCGCGCACAGCTCCTCGACGACGGCGGCGCGGGAGCGGAAGTACTCGTACACCGACGACCGGGCGAGGCCGGTGCGTTCGGCGAGGGCGGGGAAGGTCAGCGCCTCCGTGCCGCCCTCGGACAGCAGGGAGCGCGCCGCATCCAGCAGGGCGGCGCGCTGCATCGTCCGGTGCTCGGCCACGGAGGCCGCTCGAATCCTTGGCACGGGACCCACTGTACGGCCGTCCGTTCGACCTCGGGGGGCCGTCCCCGGTCAGCGTCCGACATCCGCCAGCTTCGCCCTGAGCTGGAGGACCGACTTGGTGTGGATCTGGCTGACGCGGCTCTCCGTGACGCCCAGGACGTTGCCGATCTCGGCGAGGGTGAGGCCCTCGTAGTAGTAGAGGGTGACGACGGTCTTCTCGCGCTCCGGGAGGGTGTTGATGGCCCGGGCGAGCAGCCGGCGCACCTCGCGGCCCTCGGCGACCTCGACGGGGTCGTCGGCGGCGGTGTCCTCCAGGGTGTCCATGAGGCTGAGGCGGTCGCCGTTCTCGCCGCCGACGTGCAGCAGCTCCTCCAGGGCGACGACGTTGGCCAGGGACAGCTGACTGAAGACGGCGTGGAGGTCCTCGACGGGGATGCCCATCTCGGCGGCGACCTCGCTCTCGGAGGGGGTGCGCCGCAGCCGCGCCTCCAGGGTGGCGTAGGCGCGCTCCACGGCCCGGGCCTTCTGGCGGACGGAGCGGGGGATCCAGTCCAGGGCCCGCAGTTCGTCGATCATGGCGCCGCGGATGCGGGTGATCGCATAGGTCTCGAACTTGATCGACCGGTCGATGTCGAACTTCTCGATGGCGTCGATCAGGCCGAAGACCCCGGAGGAGACGAAGTCGGCCTGCTCGACGTTGGAGGGCAGGCCGACGCTGACCCGGCCCGCGACGTACTTCACGAGGGGCGAGTAGTGCAGGATCAGCTGTTCCCGCAGCCGCTCGTCGCCCGTGTCCTTGTACGACCGCCACAACTCGTCCAGCGACGAGGGAGCGGCCGGCCGCGCGCTGCCCCGGGCAGCGGGCGGCGGTACCGCAGCGCGGTCGGACCCGGAGGTGTGCTGGGGCATGCGTCGCCTTGAGCCGTTCTGCCGTGATGTGCAGGGATGGACGGGAGGTAGCCGTGAGCGTAGCGTGACTGGGCCGTCGCGGTGAGCGAAGGCGAGGGGATCGTCCGTAGGCGGGATCACGTCGTCGGCCGCATCTTCGAATGGGGGTGGCGGGCCGTCCACGGGTGCCTCCGCCGTCACCGATGGAGCAAGGATGGTCATCGGGTTCACCTTTTCACCCGATTGCTCCAGGTCAAGGACCGCCTCGCCGGGCGTCCGGGTGGTGTTCCCCGGTGGTCGTCAACCGCCAGATGTCGCCATGCCGTTCGACGTGTCCGAGGGAGTGGAGCTCGTACAGTCTGCCGAGTGCGTCGTCAACGCTCGTCCCGGCGTTCGCCGCCACGTCGGGGACGGTCATGGCCCGGCCGGGCGGTGGGAGCGCGTCGAGCACGCGTGCGGTGACCGGGTCGAGGAGGTCCCTCGGGACGACGGGGCCGCGCCGGTCGGGGGCGAGCTCCCCGATGTCGCCGACGAGTTCGGCGACGTCGTCGGCGTCGGTGACCAGGACGGCGCCGCCGCGCAGGAGTTCGTGGACGCCCGCGGAGAGGCCGCTGGTCGCGGCGCCCGGCACCCCCATCGTGTGGCGGCCGAGCCGCTGGGCGTCGCGCGCGGTGGCGAGCGCCCCGCTGCGGTACGCGGCCTCGACGACGACGGTGCCCCGGGTGAGGGCGGCGATGACGCGGTTGCGCATCAGGAACCGCCCCGGTGTGGGGTGGTCGCCGGGCGGCAGCTCCCCCACCACCAGCCCCTGCTGGGCGATCCGGCCGATCAGCCCGGCGTGCCCGCGCGGGTAGGCGACGTCGACGCCGCAGGCGAGCACGGCGACCGTGGCGCCTTCCGCGCCGAGGGCGCCGCGGTGGGCGGCGCCGTCGATGCCGAACGCCGCGCCGGAGACGACGACCCAGCCGCGCTCCGCCAGCCCGGCGCCGAGCGCGGCCGCCATGTGCGCCCCGTACGGCGTGCAGGCGCGGGCGCCCACCACGGCGACGGAGCGCAGCGCCCACCGCCGCAGGTCGGCGGGGCCCCGCAGCCAGAGGCCCACGGGCCGGGCGTCCCCGAGGTCGTCGAGTTGACCGGGCCACTCCGCGTCACCGGGGACGACGAACCGCCCGCCGAGCGATCCGATCAGCTCCAGGTCCTGCCGGGGCCGCACCCGGGCCGTCCGCGCCAGATATCCCTGGAGGCGCCGCTCGCTCGCCCCGGTGAGCGATCCGCTCCGGTACGGCTCCGCGGTGAGCCGCCGCAGCAGTTCCACGGCCCCCAGCTCGCGCAGCCACCGCCCGCCGTGCTCGTCCCCCGGCTCGACCACCCGGCACAGCGCCGCCCGGGCGACCCGCTCCTCGTCCGTCACCACCACGCCGGCACCCCCGGTGTCCGTTCCCCGCAGCCTGCCGGCGGGCCCGCCCGCCGGCCCTCCCTCCAGCTCCTCCACCAGCCCTTCCTCCGGGCCCTCTCCCCGGGTCCTCCGCCAGCCCTCCCCCGGGCCTGCCACCGGCCCTTCCCCCGGGCCGGTGTCCCGACCCGGGCCCGCCCGCATCCCGGCGGTGGCCGTCACCGCCGTCCTCCCGTCCTCACCGGTACGCCCCGGGGGATTCCCGTGCGCAGCTCCAGGGCGAGGTTGACGTCGTCGGCGCCGGGGCGGCCGCGGCCCGCCAGGTCGGCGAGGGTCCAGGCGGTGCGCAGGACCCGGTCGAGGCCGCGGGCGGTGAGCAGGCCGCGTTCGATGTCGCGTTCGGCGGCGGCCAGGGCGCCGGGGGCGGGGTGCCAGCGGGTGCGCAACTCGTGACCGGGCACCTCGGCGTTGCGGGTCCACGGCGTGCCGATCAGCCGCGCCGCGGCGCGCTCCCGGGCGGCGTGGACCCGGGGGGCGACCGCGGCGGTGGACTCGCCGTCCGCGGCCAGCAGCTCGGCGCGGCCGACCGGCTCGACCTCGACCCGCAGGTCGACGCGGTCCAGGAGCGGCCCCGACAGGCGCGACTGGTAGCGGCGGATCACCGACGAGGGGCACTCGCAGCCGCCCCCCTGGGCGCTGTGCCGCCCGCACGGGCACGGGTTCGCGGCGAGGACCATCAGGAACCGCGCGGGGAGCCGCACCACGCCCGCCGCGCGCGCCACGACCACCTGGCCCGACTCCAGGGGCTGCCGCAGGGCGTCCAGGGCCTTCCCCGAGAACTCGGGGGCCTCGTCCAGGAAGAGGACGCCCCGGTGCGCGAGCGAGACGGCCCCCGGACGCGGCAGCCCGTTGCCGCCGCCGATCAGGGACTGCATCGTCGCCGAATGGTGCGGCGCGCAGTACGGCGCCCGGCTCACCAGCGGCCTTCCCGGCGGGAGGATGCCGGCCACGGAGTGGACGGCGGTCACCTCCAGCGACTCGCCGCGGGTCAGCGGCGGCAACAGGCCGGGCATCCGCTCGGCCAGCATGGTCTTGCCCGCGCCGGGCGGCCCGGACAGCAGCAGGTGGTGGCCGCCGGCGGCGGCGACCTCCAGGGCGAGCCGTGCGGCGCGCTGCCCGGCGACGTCCGCCAGGTCGGGGCCGTCGCCGGAGTCGGCGGCCAGTCCCGTACCGACCCCGGCGCCGGGGACGACCAGACCGGCCAGCATCGGGTCGGGCCTGCCCTCCTCGTCCGGTTCCTCCTCGGGTACGGGCGCGTCGGTGAGGATCGCGACCAGTTGGCGCAGGCTCCGCACGCCGAGCACGGACACCCCCGGCACCAGCGACGCCTCCCCCGCGGTCCGCTCGGGGACGACGACGTGCTCGTACCCGGCCTCGGCCGCCGCCAGGACCGCCGGCAGCACGCCCCGTACCGGCCGGACCCGGCCGTCGAGGCCCAACTCCCCGATGAGGACGAGATCCGCGATCGTGCGCGGATCGATCAGCTCGGCCGCGGCCATCACCGCGCACGCGACGGCGAGGTCGAAGCCGGAACCCGCCTTGGGCACCGAGGCGGGACTCAGCCCGACCGTCAACTTCTTCTGCGGCCACTCCGCCCCGGAGTTGACCATCGCGGCCCGTACCCGGTCGCGACTCTCCGACAGGCTCTTGTCCGGCAGGCCGACCAGCGTGAACGCCGCGACCCCCGGCTCCAGGTCCGCCTGGACCTCCACCACGACCCCGTCGACACCGACCAGTGCCACCGCGCACGTCCGGGCGAACCCCATCAGGCCACCCCCCGCACGTGGTGCACGACGGGGGCGCCGCGCCGGGGCAGGACCACGCCGACCAGGTCGATGCGGACCCCTCCCGGGGGCGGCCCGCCGTGCCGGTCGAGCCAGCACTCGGCGAGTCTCCTCAGCCGCTCCGCCTTGGCGCGTGTGACCGCCGCCAGGGGGTGCTGGAAGGCGTCCGCCCGGCGGGTCTTCACCTCGCAGATCACGACCGCGTCGCCGTCGCGGGCGACGATGTCGATCTCGCCGCCGCGCCCGCAGCGCCAGTTCCTGGCGAGGACGGTCATGCCCACCTCGCCGAGCCGGCGTACCGCCAGCCTCTCCCCGTACTGTCCGAGTGCCCCCGTCGCGTTCATCTCGGCACCACCTCCGGTACCGACTGTGACGCCTCGGGCGCTCAGTTGTGGATCTTGGTGGACAACCGGTCCCGCTGTGGAGAACCCGGTCACCCGTACGGGTGCGTCAGCTGCCCGGAAGCTCCAGATCCGACTTGTTCAGCTCTTCGATGTTCACGTCCTTGAACGTGAGTACCCGTACCTGTTTGACGAAGCGGGCCGGCCGATACATGTCCCAGACCCACGCGTCCGCCATCGACACCTCGAAGAAGACTTCGCCGTGCACGGAGTGCACCTGCATCTCGTAGTCGTTCGTCAGGTAGAAGCGCCGCTCGGTCTCGATGACGTATTTGAACAGCCCGACGACGTCGCGGTACTCCCGGTAGAGCTTCAGCTCCATCTCGGTTTCGTACTTCTCGAGGTCCTCGGCGCTCATGGCATGTTCCCCTTCAGCCGTGCGTGCCCCCATTGTGCGCCAGTCATCCGTACTCCCAGACGATTTCCGGGGACAGGGCGACCGGCGCGGGCGGCGGGCCCTCGTCGAGCAGCGTGCGCAGCAGCCCGGCGAGTCGTGTCGGGTACACCGTCTCACGGGCCGTCGACAGTTCGGTGGAGGTCCACCACCTCAGCCCCGCGACACTGCGGCTCTCCAGCTCGGTGAGGCGGTCCCCCAGGGCGGCGGCGGTGTGCCGGGTCCGGGCCAGGTAGTACCACTCGTCCTGGTTCCAGCGGCGCCCGTCGAACGGGAACGAGCAGACGCGCCGCCACAGCACCGGCCCGAGCTCGACGTCGGTGATCCCGGTCTCCTCGGCCAACTCGCGCAGCGCGGCCTCCTCGCGGGTCTCGTCTCCCTCGACGCCCCCGCCCGGCGTGAACCACCAGGTCCGCCCCGGATCGTCCGGCTCGTAGCCGTGCAGGAGCAGGATCCGGTCGTCGGGGTCGAGCAGCACGACCCGCGCGACCCTCCGCAGCTCGCCCGGCGGCAGCCCGGGCGGCGGCTCCCCCAAAGGCTCCTGGGGCGGCTCGCCCGGCCGCCGGTCCTCCGGCGCGCACCCGTGTCCGTCCGCCGCCCGCGCCGCCCCGTCAGCCACGTGCCGCCGCCCCGCTCCGCGGCCGGGACCGCGACACCGCCCGCGCCAGCGGCCCGCACGCCGCTCCGCCCAGGACCAGCGCCGCACCGGCCGTGACGGCCCACGCCAGCGGCCGTACGGGCCCGGGCTCCGACACCCCGCCCGGCAGGGCGGCGAAGCCCCGCGGCCGGTCGACCACGCCGAGCCCGTCCAGCGGCCACACGACGGCGTCGAGCCGGGCGGTGACGGCGCTCCGGGGCACCGCCCCCTTCCCCGCGTCCTGGAGGTGCGCCCGCGAGTCCTGGGACCCGGCGCGCTGGTCGCCCAGGAGGAAGAGGTGCCCCTCGGGCACGGTCGCGGCGAACTCCGTCGGCGACGCGGCCTCCTTCCCGCCCCAGCCCTGGGAGCGCAGGTACGGCTCCTGGACGGGCCTGCCATTGACGGTGAGCCGGCCGTCCGCGTCGCAGCAGGCGACCTCGTCGCCGTCGAGACCGACGACCCGCTTGATCATCGGCAGGTCGCCCCAGGTGCGGTCCGTGAAGACCACGACGTCGCCGCGCCGCACCTCCGAACCGTCGATCCGCTGGGCCAGGACCCGGTCGCCGGCCGTGACGGTCGGGTTCATCGAGTCGGTGGGCACGGTGTAGGGCCGGTACAGGACGGCTCCCCAGGCGAACCCGCCGAAGAACAGCACACAGCCGGCGGCCACGACCAGCCCCGACAGCACGCTGCCGAGGCGGCCGCGGCCGCCCGTACGTATCGTTCCGCCCGTTCCGCCCATCCCAGCGCTCCCCACTCAGGAGATCGAGTGCCCTGGGACGGCACCCTACCCGCGCCCGCTACCGGGCGGTACGCCCCGCTGCGCCCCGCTCACGCACGGGCGGGCGCCTGTCCGACCGCCCCTTCGCGCGCGAGGATCCGGCGGCGGCGCCACAGCACCAGCGGCAGGGCGCCGGCGAGCCCCAGGGCGCCGGGCCCGGCGGCGGTCGCGGCCAGTCCGGGCTGGTCGAACGTGTCCGGCACCGGCAGGGTCGACCAGCGGCCCAGCGGCCAGGCGACGACGATCGCGCGGCCCACGACCTCCTCGTTGGAGACCGTGCCGTTGCCCGGGAGCTCCTGGTGGTAGCGGGAGTCCAGCGAGTTCTGCCGGTTGTCGCCCATCACCCAGATGCGGCCGTCGGGGACCTTGATCGGCCCGAACGGCTCGTCGTCGCACGACGTGGAGCCCGGGTACAGGTACGCGGTCTCGTCGAGCGTCTTGCCGTTGACGAAGACCTTGCCGCCCTTCTTGCACTCGACGGTGTCCCCGCCGACCGCGATGACGCGCTTGATCAGGTCCTGCTTCTCCGACGACGGCATCAGCCCGATGAAGCTCAGGAACTTCTGCAGCGGATTCGGCTCGGGCGCGGGCTCGTTGAGCCAGCCGCCCGGGTCGTGGAAGACGACGACCTCTCCGCGCTCCGGCTCCGAACCGAACCACGGGGTCAGTTTGTCGACCAGCACCCGGTCGCCGCGCTGCAGCGTGTTCATCATCGACTCGGAGGGGATGGAGAATGCCTGGACCAGGAAGGTCTTGATCAGCAGCGCCAACAGCAGGGCGATGCCGACCAGCAGCGGCAGCTCCTTCCAGAAGGAGCGCTGCTTCCTCGGCTGCGGCTGCCCGCCGTCGTCCACGGTGTCGTCGTTGTCCACGCTGTCGCCCTCGGCGTTCTCGGCGCTCCTCGCGCCGGTCACGTGCGGCGCGTCACTGCGGACGGCCGCGCTCTCGTTCACGCCCGCGGCGGGCGTCCCGCCCGGGCCGGGGGACGGGTCCGCGAGCTGCCCGCGCCCCTTCTCCGGCTCGTCGCGTCCGGATCGTGCGCCGACCGCCAGATCCCCCACATCCACTCCTCAGTCCGTACTCTCACCCTCCCCCGAAGCAGGGGAAGGCCCACCACTCCCATAACGAGCGGGAGTTCCGCAGGGGTCGGGAGCCGTAGCGATCCATTCGCGTACCAGGGGGACACACTATGCGACGTGCCGAGCGCCGTCGCGGTCCCGGGCGGCGCGTCCGGGACCCCGGCGAACGCGTCCTCGCCGTCCAGCCCGCGCCAGTGACCGAACGGCCAGGCGATCACGAAGGCGCGCCCCACGACCTGCTCCTGCGCGATCGTCCCCTGGAACGCCTCGTCGAGGTGGAAGCGCGAGTCGGCCGAGTTGGAGCGGTGGTCCCCGAGGACGAACAGCCGCCCCTCGGGGACCCTGACGTCGAAGGGGATCTGCGAGGGCGCGTTGCCCGGA
This sequence comes from Streptomyces tamarix, assembly GCF_032423885.1. Taxonomy (NCBI): domain Bacteria; kingdom Bacillati; phylum Actinomycetota; class Actinomycetes; order Kitasatosporales; family Streptomycetaceae; genus Streptomyces; species Streptomyces tamarix. The sequence goes on from NZ_JAWCTQ010000020.1 coordinate 56,022, forward strand.
TGGAGGTACGGCTCGTCCAGGGGTGCGCCGTTGACGGTCACCCGCCCGTTCGCGTCGCAGCACGTGACGGTGTCCCCGCCGACGGCGACGACCCGCTTGATGAGGTCCTGCTCGTCGTCCGACGGCAGCAGGCCGATGAACGTCAGGGCCTGCTTGACCTGGGCGACGCCGACCGGGTCGTCGTCCGGCGGCGGCTGCTCGGCCTGGAGCCAGCCGCCGGGGTCCTTGAAGACGACGACGTCGCCGCGCTCCGGCCGCGAACCGAACCAGGGCGTCAACTTGTCGACCAGGACGCGGTCGTCGATGCGGATCGTCTGCTCCATGGAGCCGGACGGGATGACGAACGCCTGCACCAGGAAGGTCTTCAGGACGAGCGCGATGAGGACCGCGACGGTGACGAGGAGCGGGATCTCCTTGAGCGCGGACCGGCGCCTGCGCCGCTTCACCCTGCGGGCGAGCCTGCGCCGTTCGGCCCGGCCGGGCAGCGGGCGGCGGCCGTCCGCGGACCGCGCCCCGGCGGGCGGCCCGGTCCCGGCGCGGTGCCCGCCGCGCCGGCCCCGGCTACCCATGCCCTCCGCCCGGGACGGGGACGTCCGGTACGGCGCCGAAGGCGCCCGTCGCGTCGACGCCGGACCAGCGCCGCACCGGCCAGCCGATCCAGTCGGCCCTGCCGATCACCCTGTCGACGGGGACCATGCCGCCGCCCGGCGCGCCCAGGTGGTCACGGGAGTCCCGGGACTGGCTGCGGTGGTCGCCCATCACCCAGAGGGTGCCCTCCGGCACCACGACGTCGAACGGCACCCGGGAGGGGGCGTCACCGGGGTACAGGTACTCCTCCTCGACGGGTGCGCCGTTCACCTCGATCCTGCCCTCCTCGTCGCAGCACCTCACCCGGTCGCCCCCGACGCCCACGACGCGCTTGACGAAGTCGGTGTCGGCGGGCTCCGCGAGGCCCAGCGCCGCCGCGGCGCCGCGCAGGAACCCGGTGACCGGGTTCTCTTCCGGAACGGTACGGACGAAGGAGCCGCTTCCGTCGAAGACGACGACGTCCCCGCGCGCGGGCCGGGCGCCGAAGCGGTACGCCAGCTTGTTGACGACCACCCGGTCGCCCACCTGGAGCGTCGGCTCCATCGACCCGCTGGGGATCTGGAAGGGCTGGATGAGGAAGTGGCTGACGAGCAGCATGCCGACGGCCCAGGCGAGGCCGAGCAGGCCGGCGGTGCGCCAGGAAAGCGCGAAGCGCGACCTCCGCTCCGGCTGCCTCTCGGCGTCGGGAGGGAGGTCGCGCTCCGTGTGCTTGGCTTCGGTGTCCATCGGGGGCGAGCCTAACCGGCCACCCTGTCAGGCTCACCCGAGGCGCGGGCGCGCGGGCTGAGCCGGGGCTCAGTTCTCGCGCTTCTCCTTGATCTTCGCGGCCTTGCCGCGCAGCTCACGGAGGTAGTACAGCTTGGCGCGGCGGACGTCACCACGGGTGACGAGCTCGATCTTCTCGAAGATCGGGCTGTGCACCGGGAAGGTGCGCTCGACGCCGACGGAGAAGGAGACCTTGCGGACCGTGAAGGTCTCGGAGACGCCGGAGCCCTGGCGGCGGATGACGACACCCTTGAACTGCTGGATGCGGGAGCGGTTGCCCTCGATGACGCGAACGTGGACGTTCACGGTGTCACCGGGACGGAACGCCGGGATGTCGGTCCGCAGGGAGGCGGAGTTGACGGCGTCGAGCACGTGGGACATGGTCGTCTGCTTCCTCGCTGATGCCACAGGTCATCAACGGCAACTGGAAAGTCGAGTGGGTGTGGCCGTGCGGCGGGTGCGGCGTCGTGTCCCCCTGTGGCAGGGGCGCCGACCGGACGTACGGCAGCGGCCTATTCTTCCACGCTCTGCGGCCTGCGCCAAAATCGGCCACCGGGCTCGGGCGCCCAGCCGAGGATGGAGAGGGTCTCGCGGTCCTTCTTGTCGAAGGCCGCGGGGTCGCACCGCTCGATGAGGTCGGGACGGTGCAGCGCGGTGCGCCGGAGCGCCTCGTCCCGCCGCCACCGCGCGATCTTCCCGTGGTGGCCGCTGAGGAGGACGTCGGGGATGCCGTGGCCCCGCCAGACGGGCGGCTTGGTGTAGACGGGGCCTTCCAGGAGGTTGGCCATGGCGCCGGGGGCGAACGAGTCGTCCCGGTGGGACTCGGCGTTGCCCAGGACGCCCGGGAGGAGCCGGGCCACGGCCTCGGTGATCACCAGGACGGCGGCCTCCCCGCCGGCCAGGACGTAGTCGCCGATGGACACCTCGTACACGGGCATCCGCGTGGCGTACTCGTCCATGACGCGGCGGTCGATGCCCTCGTAGCGGGCCGGCGTGAAGACCAGCCAGGGCCGCTGCGACAGCTCGACGGCGAGCTCCTGGGTGAAGGGGCGCCCGCTGGGCGTGGGGACGACGAGCACGGGCCCGTGGGCGCCGGCCTCGTACCCGGCGGCGGTGACCTCGTCGAGGGCGTCGCCCCAGGGCTCGGTCTTCATGACCATGCCGGGGCCGCCGCCGTAGGGCGTGTCGTCGACAGTGTGGTGCCGGTCGTACGTCCAGCGGCGCAGGTCGTGGACGTGGACGTCGAGCTGGCCGCGGGCGCGGGCCTTGCCGACGAGCGAGACGTTCAGCGGGTCGAGGTACTCGGGGAAGATCGTGACGACGTCGAGCCGCATCAGCGATCGTCCCCGTCCCCGGCGGCCCCGCCGTCGGGGACGTCGGCGCCGCCGGAGGTGTCGACGCCGTCCTCCGCGCGCGTGGAGGCGATGACGGCACGGTCGTCGATGAGGCCCGGCGGCGGCACGACGACCGCCCTCTGCCCGTCGAGGTCGACCTCGGTGACGATCTCCTCGACGAACGGGATCAGCACCTCACCGCCGTCGGGCCGCTCCACGACGAACAGGTCCTGGTACGGCAGGTGGGAGACCTCGGTGATCCGGCCGATCACGGTGCCGTCGGCGAGGACGACGTCGAGGTCGATCAGCTGGTGGTCGTAGTACTCGTCCGGCTCCTCGGGGCGCTCGTCCGGGTCGACCTCGGCGATGAGGAGGGTGTTGCGCAGCGCCTCGGCGGCGTTCCGGTCGCGCACGCCCGCGAAGCGCAGCAGGAGCCGGCCGCTGTGGACGCGACCGCTCTCGACGGTGAGGGGCCCGGCGGAGGCCGGGTCGGTGGCGAGTACGGCGCCGGGCGCGAGCCGCAGCTCGGGTTCGTCCGTACGCACCTCGACGGTGACCTCGCCCTTGATGCCGTGGGCGCGGCCGATCCGCGCGACTACGAGCTGCACTTTCTGAACTCTCCTGTCGGACGACGACGGGCCGGGGCGGGCCGCAGCCCTCCCCGGCCCGTGCGCCGGTGTTCAACTTCGCTCAGCGAACCTGGTCCACGTCGACGAGGTCGACCCGGATCCCTCGGCCGCCGATGGCACCCACGACCGTACGCAGTGCGCGCGCGGTGCGGCCGTTGCGGCCGATCACCTTGCCGAGGTCATCGGGGTGCACCCGGACCTCGAGCACACGTCCGCGGCGCAGGTCGCGCGAGGCGACCTGCACATCGTCGGGGTTGTCGACAATGCCCTTCACGAGGTGCTCGAGAGCCTCCTCGAGCATGCTCAGGCCTCGGTCGACTCGGAGGACGCGGCCTCGGCCTCGTCCGCCTTCTTGTCGGCCTTCTTGGCCTTCGGGGTGATGGCCTCACCCTTGGCGTCGTCGCCCTCGATCGACTTGGCGAAAGCGTCGAAGGAAGCGCGCTTGTCTTCCTTCGTGGCCGGGGCCAGCAGCGGCTTCTCCGGAGCCGGCAGGCCCTTGTGCTTCTGCCAGTCGCCGGTCAGCTTCAGGATGGCGAGGACCGGCTCGGTCGGCTGGGCGCCGACGGACAGCCAGTACTGCGCGCGCTCCGAGTCGACCTCGATGCGCGACGGGTTCTGCACCGGGTGGTACAGGCCGATCTCCTCGATCGCCCGGCCGTCACGGCGGGTGCGGGAGTCGGCGACGACGATGCGGTAGTGAGGCGAACGGATCTTGCCCAGACGCTTCAGCTTGATCTTGACTGCCACGGGTGTGGTGTCTCCTGGTCTTGACGTGGTTGGGCACAACGAGATGCCACGTGGGGTTGCGGTACCCGAATGCCCGATGGACGCGTCAGCCGTAGGAGAGAGGGGTCCTGTTCGACTGTCGAGTACAGCTAGCCATTGTGCCACATCCCGCATGGTCGCCGGTTCCCGGGGCGAGCGGGCCGTGGATCATCTCGCGGCGCCCACCGCTTCCGGGATGCGGAAGGGCTTCCCGCATCCGCCGCAGACGATCGGCGCCTGGGCCAGGACCGACGGGACCACCCGGACGTTGCGTCCGCAGTCGCAGACCGCCTTGACCCGCACGCCGCCGCCCGACGAGCCGTGCCGCGCGGCGGGCCCGCGGAAGGAGCGCTTCGTGTCCGCGGCCGTGGCGGCCGTGTGCGCCTTGAGGGCGCGCTGCAGCCGCTCGATCGTCGGCCGGTACCGGCGCTTGGCCTCGGGGCTGAGCGTGACCAGTGAGAAACCGCTGCTCGGGTGCGGCTCCTCGGAGTGGTCCAGGCCCATCTCCTCGGCGATCGCCAGGAATCGGCGGTTGTGGTAGCGGCCGGCACGGGAGGTGTCGCGGACCCCCCGGGCGGCGGCGATGCCGTGGACTGCCTCGTGGAGCAGTCGCTCGAAGGAGAGCTCGGCGCCACAAGCGGACGACGACTCTCCGATCAGGGACTCGGGCGCGGCGAGATCCGGCAGTTCGGGGTGGTGCCGCTGAATGTCGGCCCACGCCTGTGCCAGTTCTGCGGCGAGGACAGGTGGTGTCGTGCTCACGTCGTGAACAACGAGCCGGGGAGCCGTCGGGTTCCATTCCGGGGCATCCCAAATATTTTGCACGTACCCGTCAGTTGTCATTGATGTGTCCTCACGAGGGCCAGTGCGCTGATCTGCGGAGAAGCCGCACAGCTCGCATCAAGGTGGTACGTAGTGGCGCGGTCGCGGGCGCCCCCGAGGCGTGTGCCCCGGCGCCCGCCCGCGTCCGTGCGCCGGTCCTGACTCACGGTGCGGCGTTCGGTGACGGCGCATCACCGTGGGCGACGTTACCCCGGCGGCCGGAGGCCCGTGTCACCGACCCCGTTGCCATGGCGGGATTCGCACGGCGACCCCACTATGGGAGGTGGTTCGTGCCGGGCCAGGGGGCGCACGACCGGGGCACGCGCGCATTGCGGCCCGACCCCCTGGACGCGGGGGCGGAAGCGGAGTTCCCTGGCTACGGACCGTGCGAGCGCACGCACACGGGGGCTGTCGATCAGGGCACGGACGCACAGATTGACTCTCGGCTGATTGGGGCGCTTTCGATGACACCCATGCTCGTCCAGCACCACCCCCACCCGGCCCCGGCCTCTCCGGCCGCCCACGCGCCGGAGCGCGCCCGCGACTGGGCGGAGATCCAGGAGCGCATGCTGGTGCCGCTCTACGAGGCGGTGTACGCGCACCTGGAGGTCGGCACCGGGACACGGCTCCTCGGTCTCGGCTGCGGCTCGGGACTGGCCCTGCTCATGGCCGCCACGCGCGGGGCCCAGGTCACCGGCGTGGACACCGACCACGCGCGCGTGGAGCTGGCCAGGGAACGGCTGCTCCCCGATCCGGTGGCCACCGGCCCCGGCCGGGACCGCCGCCGCGGACCGCACGGCGGCCCCGACCCGGAGACCAGACTCCTCCACGGCACCCCCGACGCGGTCGCCGACCGGGCCGGTCCCGCGTACAACCTCGTCACCGCCTTCCAGCCCGTCGGTTGCACCGCCGGTGACTCCGACGGCCTCGTCCCCGCCCTCACCGCCGCCGTCCCCCTGGCGGAGCGCGGCAGCGCCGTCGTCCTCGCCGGCTGGGGCCCGCCCGAGCGGTGCGCCACGACCGCGGTGTTCCGCGTCGCCGGCCGGCTCGCCGAGCGGCTGCGCGGCCCCGGCGCCTGGCGGCCCGCCCGCCGCGACGACCTGGAGGAAGTGGCCGCGCGGGCCGGGCTCCGGCCGGACGGCTCCGGCCGGGTCTCCTGCCCCTTCGGCTACGCGGACACCGACAGTGCCGTGCGCGGGCTGCTCTCCACGGGCCTCTTCGACGCGGCCGTGGCCGCCTCCGACCGGGTGACCGTGGAGAAGGAGATCGTCGAGGCGCTCCACCCCCACGTCCGCCACGACGGCACGGTCTGGATGCCGAACGTCTTCCGGTACCTCGTCGCCCGGATCCCGTAGCCCTCCCCGGACGCGCCCCTGTGCGCGGACACGGCGGCCGTCCCGCTACGGCCGCCGGTCGCCGTCCCTCGCGTCCTTCCCGTTCTCCCCGTCCCTCCCGTCCCTCGCGTTCTTCCCTTCCTTCCCGAAGCGCGCGATGCCGGCGGCCCGGTAGGCGGCGTCCTCGTCGAGCGTCTCGTTCTCCAGCAGCGCCGACGCCAGGGCGTCCAGCCGGTCCCGGTTCTCCCGCAGCCGCCGGCACGCGCTCGCGTAGCACTCGTCGACGATGCGCCGCATCTCGTCGTCCACCGTGTCCAGCGTCGCCGGCGCCGCCGACAGTCCGTACGCCTGCTGCGCGTCCGAGGGGATCGCCGTGAGCCGCCCCACCCGGCCGCTCATCCCCCACCGCCCCACCATGCCCCGCGCCAGGTTGGTCACCTGCTCCAGGTCGCTCTCCGAGCCCGTCGTGACGACCCCGAACACCACCTCCTCGGCCGCCATCCCGCCCAGCGCCCCGATGATCCGCCCCCGCAGGTACTCCTCCGTGTACGCGTACTTCTCCGTGTCCGGCGCCGACAGCGTCACCCCCAGCGCCCGCCCGCGCGGCACGATCGTCACCTTCCGCACCGGGTCGGCACCCGGCTGGAGCATCCCCAGCAGCGCGTGCCCGCTCTCGTGGTACGCCGTACGACGCCTCTCCTCGACCGGCATGACCAGCTGCCGCTCCGCCCCCAGTTGCACCTTCTCCAGCGCGTCCGACAGGTCCGAACGGGTGACCTGCTCCTGCCTCCGCTTGACGGCCAGCAGCGCCGCCTCGTTCGCGAGGTTGGCCAGTTCCGCCCCCGTCATGCCCGGTGTCGTCCGCGCCACCTGCGCCAGGTCCACGTCCTCGGCGAGCGGGATGCCCCGGGTGTGGATCCGCAGGATCGCCTCCCTGCCGCCCCGGTCCGGCGGGCTCACGCTCACGATCCGGTCGAACCGCCCCGGCCGGGTCAGCGCCGGGTCCAGGACGTCCGCCCGGTTCGTCGCGGCGATCACGATGACCCCCTCCGAACCGGAGAAGCCGTCCATCTCGGTGAGGATCTGGTTCAGGGTCTGCTCGCGCTCGTCGTGTCCGCCCATGCCCGCGCCGCCGCCCCGCGCCCGACCGATCGTGTCGATCTCGTCGATGAAGACGATCGCCGGGGCGACCTTGCGCGCCTCGTTGAACAGCTCGCGCACCCGCGAGGCGCCCACGCCGACGATCATCTCGATGAACTCGGACGCCGACGCCGAGAAGAACGGCACGCCCGCCTCCCCCGCCACGGCCCGCGCCAGCAGCGTCTTGCCGGTGCCCGGCGGCCCCGACAGCAACACGCCGCGCGGCATCTTGGCCCCCATCCGCCAGTACGCCTCAGGGTTCTTGAGGAAGTCGACGACGTCGTTGAGCTCGCCCTCGACCTCGTCGATCCCCGCCACGTCCGCGAACGTCGTACGCCGCCCCGCCTCCACCTCCACCGGCTTCGGCGGCGCCTTGCGCCCCAGCATCCCGCCCGCCCCGCCGAGCCCCGCGCTCATCCGCCGCGCCAGGAACAGCCACAGCACCACCAGCAGCACGATCGGCGCGAGCGAGAACAGCAGGTTCGCCAGGAAGCTCGGCCGCTCCACCACCGGCTCGGCGGTCACCGTCACGTCGTGCTCGGCCAGCCGCCGCCACAGCGGGTCCTCGGCGAACGCCGGCCGCTGCGTCGTGAACTTCGTGTAGTCGCCGTCACCGCCCGGGACCGGCCGCTTCTCGCGCAGCTCGCCCTCGATGGCGTCGCCCTTGGAGTAGATCTTCGCGACGTTCCCCGCCGCGACCTGCTTGCTGAACTCCGTGTACGAGACGGTCGGCTCGTCGCCCTCCCCGTTCACCAGGGTCAGCACCAGGTTCGTCAGCAGGAACAGCACCAGTGCCGCCAGGACCAGCCCCACCCAGCCCCCGGGCATCCGCCGCTTCGGCGGCGGCTCCGGAGGGGCGCCCTCCGAACGCCACGGCTGGTCGGTGCGGTCACGCGGGGGCACGGAACTGGTCACGCTGCGATTATCAGCAGAGCGCCACAAAAGCGGCATCACGGATACGTACGCGTGGCCCAGCCCCCCACGCGCGAGGGGCACCCGCCACGGGCGGGTGCCCCTCTCCGCGTCCGCGGGTCGCGACCGGCCCGCGTCGGCGCACGCCTCAGCGCATGAACTTCTTGAACTCGTCCGGAAGCTCGAAGTCCTGGTCCGGCTGGCCCGCCGGAAGCCCGAACGCCCCGCCCTGCTGCACCTGCTGCTCCCGGCGCTGCGCGGCGGCCTCCTCCTCGGCCTTCCGCTTCATCGGGTTGCCGCTGCGCCGCTTGCCCTTCGCCTGCTTCTGCTGCTTCTTCTGCCGGCCGGCGCCGCCCATGCCCGGGATGCCCGGCATCCCCGGCAGGCCGCCGCCCTGCGCCATGCGCGACATCATCTTCCGCGCCTCGAAGAACCGCTCCACCAGCGACTTCACCGCGCTGACGTCCACACCGGAACCCCGCGCGATGCGCGCCCGGCGCGAACCGTTGATGATCGTCGGGTCCTGACGCTCGGCCGGGGTCATCGACTTGATGATCGCGGCCGTGCGGTCCACGTCCCGCTCGTCGATGTTGTTGATCTGCTCCCGCATCTGCGCCATGCCGGGCAGCATGCCGAGCAGCTTCGAGATGGAGCCCATCTTGCGGACCTGCTCCATCTGGGCCAGGAAGTCGTCGAGCGTGAAGTCCTTGCCCTTGCTGCTCGCCAGCTTGGAGGCCATCTTGGCGGCCTCTTCCTGGCTGAAGGTCTGCTCGGCCTTCTCGATCAGCGAGAGCACGTCGCCCATGCCGAGGATGCGGGACGCCATGCGGTCCGGGTGGAACGCGTCGAAGTCGTCCAGCTTCTCGCCGTTGGAGGCGAACATGATCTGGCGGCCGGTGACGTGCGCGATCGACAGGGCGGCACCACCGCGGGCGTCGCCGTCGAGCTTGGAGAGGACCACGCCGTCGAAGCCGACGCCGTCGCGGAAGGCCTCCGCGGTGTTGACGGCGTCCTGGCCGATCATCGCGTCGACGACGAAGAGGATCTCGTTCGGCTGGACCGCGTCCCTGATGTCGGCGGCCTGCTGCATCATCTCCTGGTCGATGCCCAGGCGGCCGGCGGTGTCGACGATGACGATGTCGTGGAGCTTGGTCCGCGCGTAGCCGATGGAGTCCTTCGCGACCTGGACCGGGTCGCCGACGCCGTTGCCCGGCTCCGGCGCGTAGACGCCCACGCCGGCGCGCTCGGCGACGACGGAGAGCTGGTTGACGGCGTTCGGCCGCTGGAGGTCGCAGGCGACGAGCAGCGGCGAGTGCCCCTGGCCCTTGAGCCACTTGCCGAGCTTTCCGGCGAGCGTGGTCTTACCGGCGCCCTGGAGACCGGCCAGCATGATCACGGTCGGCGGCTGCTTGGCGAAGCGCAGCCGGCGGGTCTCGCCACCGAGGATCTTGACCAGTTCCTCGTTGACGATCTTGATGACCTGCTGGGCGGGGTTCAGGGCCTGCGAGACCTCGGCGCCGGCCGCCCTCTCCTTGACCTGCTTGATGAAGGCCCGGACGACGGGCAGGGCGACATCCGCCTCCAGCAGGGCGATGCGGATCTCGCGGGCGGTGGCGTCGATGTCCGCCTCGCTGAGCCTTCCCTTGCCCCGGAGGCTTTTGAAGGTCGCTGCAAGGCGGTCGGAGAGGGTATCGAACACGGCGGTCGCGGATCCTCGGGTCTAGGGGGTGGGCGGACGGTTGCTCCAAGGGTATCCGGCCGCGCGGTGGAGCCGTCCTCGGCGGAGGGCAGCGGGGCGGGGCGGGGTCCCGCGGCGGCGGGGCCGGACCCCGCGGCGCGGGGAGCGCTCCTTCCCGCCGACGGGGCGGCGGCGCCGGGGTCACGACCCCGACAGGGCCCGTTCCACTTCCCCCGCCGTCCCCAGCGCCTCCTGCGGCGGCAGGGGCGCGCCCTTCAGGTCCGTGACGTAGAAGGCGTCCACCGCGTTCGCGCCCAGGGTGCTGACGTGGGCGCTGCGCACCCGTACCTCCGCGCCCTCCAGGGCGCGGCCGATCCGGTGCAGGAGCCCCGGCGCGTCCTGGGCGCGGACCTCCAGGACCGTGGCGCGGGCCGCCGAGTCGGCCGGGGCGACGGTGACCCGCGGGGGCGGGGCCTGCACGCCGCGGCGCCTCGGGTGCGCGGCGTCGCGCTCGGCGAGCCTGGCGGCCACGTCCAGGGACCCGTCGAGGGCGCGGACGAGGTCGGCGCGCAGGCGGCCGGCCTGCGGGAGGGAGCCGTACTCGGCGGCGACGCGCCAGTTCAGGACCAGGACGGTGCCCGCGGGGCCCAGCTCCGTGGGCAGCTCGATGGCCCGCAGGTCGGCGGAGCGGACGGTGAGCCGGTGCAGGGCGAGGACCCCGGCGACGGCGGGGAGGACGCCGGGCTGGTCGGGCAGGGCGATCAGGAGTTCCACGCCGACCGGTTCGGGTTCGCCGCCCTCCTCGGCTGCCTCCTGCTGGGCGTGGAGGGCCAGGACGGGTTCCCCGGTGCGGAGCGCCTCGACGGCGAGGCGTTCCTCCTGGGCTCCGGGCGCGGCCGGTTCGGGGGCGGGCGGGACGTCGCCCGCGAGGGCGGCCGCGACCCGTTTGACGAGGTCGGTGACGAGCGAGGCGCGCCAGGAGGACCAGGCGGCGGGCCCGGTGGCCAGGGCGTCGGCCTCCGTCAGGGCGTGCAGCAGCTCCAGGGTGGGGACGCCGCCGACGGTCCGGGCGACGAACTCGACGGTGGCGGGGTCGTCGAGGTCGCGCCGCGTGGCGGTCTCGACCAGGAGGAGGTGGTGGCGGACGAGGGTGGCGATGACGGCGGTGTCGGCCTGGTCGAAGCCGATGCGGGCGGCCACGTCGCGGGCGACGGCCTCGCCGGTGGCGGAGTGGTCGCCGGGTCCGCCCTTGCCGATGTCGTGCAGGAGCGCGGCGACGAGCAGCAGGTCGGGCCGGCCGACGCGGCGGGTGAGGGAGGCGGCGCGGACGGCGGTCTCGACGAGGTGGCGGTCGACGGTCCAGGTGTGGACGGGGTTGCGCTGCGGCCGGCACCGTACGCGCTCCCAGTCGGGGATGAGGCGGGTGACGAGCCCTTCGGCTTCGAGGGCCTCCCAGACGGCGACGGCGGGTTCGCCGGCGCCGAGGAGGGTGACGAGCTGCTCGCGAGCCTCGGCGGGCCAGGGCACGGGCAGGGGCCGGGCGGTGGTGGCGAGGTGGCGTACGGCGTGCCGGGAGAGGGGCAGGCCGGCCTGGGCGGCCGCGGCGGCGGCGCGCAGCGGGAGGACGGGGTCGCGTTCGGGGCGGGCGGTCCGGGCGAGGACGGCCTCGCCGTCCATCTCGACGACGCCTTCGGCGAGGGGGGTGCGCTCGGGCTGGGGCCTGCCGCCGCCGAGGAGGGTGCGCAGGCGGGGCCGGGCGGAGCGGGCGCGCAGGACGCGGTGGACTTCGCGCCAGGTGACGTCGGAGGCGTACGCGATGGTGCGGGCGGCCTCGTAGACCTCGCGGAGCAGGGCGTCGGCGTCGCGGAGGCCGAGGGCGCGGGCGACCTGGTCCTGCTCCTGGAGGGCGAGGCGGTCGGTGGCGCGGCCGGTGGCGAGGTGGAGGGCGTCGCGTACGTCGAGGAGGGTGCGGCGGGCTTCGGCGAGTCCCTCGCGGGGGGCGTCGGCGAGCCAGGAGGCGGCGACGGCGCGCAGGGCGGTGGCGTCGCGGAGGCCGCCGCGGGCCTCCTTGAGGTCGGGTTCGAGGAGGTGGGGCAGTTCGCCCTGGCGTTCGGCGCGCTCCTGGCACAGCCGGTGGAGTTCGGGGAGGCGTCCGGGGGCCCGGTTGCGCCAGTCGGCGAGGACGGCGGTGCGCAGGGCGGCGACGAGGCCGAGGTCGCCGGCGACGGGGCGGGCGTCGAGGAGGCCGAGGTGGGCCTTGAGGTCGTCGCCGGCCGTCCTGCGGGCTTCGCCGGGGGTGCGCACGGAGTGGTCGAGGGCGAGGCCGAGGTCCCAGACGGGGTACCAGAGGCGGTCGGCGAGGGCGGCGACGGCGGCGGGGTCGGCGCTGCCGTCGTGGAGGAGGAGCAGGTCGAGGTCGCTGCGCGGGGAGAGTTCGCCGCGCCCGTAGCCGCCGACGGCGACGAGGGCGGTGCCGCGGGGCGGGGAGGCGTCCGCGTAGAGCGCGGTGAGCCAGTCGTCGGTGAGCCGGGCGAGCGCGGCGCGGCGCGGCGGCCCCGGCCGCGTCTCCTGCTGGAGGAGGCGCAGCCGGGCCGCCGCGTAGCCGCTGGGTCCCGAGTCTTCCGTTGTCCCGTTCGCTTCGGTGCTCGTCACCCGGCAGCTCCCTTACAGCGCGTCGGGGCCGCGTTCGCCGGTGCGGACGCGTACGGCCGTGTCGACGGGGACGCTCCACACCTTGCCGTCGCCGATCTTGCCGGTGCGGGCGGCCTTGACGATCACGTCGATGAGCTGTTCGGCGTCGTCGTCCTCGACGAGGACCTCGATGCGGATCTTGGGGACGAGGTCGACGGTGTACTCGGCGCCGCGGTAGACCTCGGTGTGGCCGCGCTGGCGTCCGTAGCCGCTGGCCTCGGTGACGGTCAGTCCCTGGACTCCGAAGGCCTGGAGGGCCTCCTTGATCTCGTCGAGCCGGTGCGGCTTGACGATCGCGGTGATGAGCTTCATGCGTCCACCTTCTTCTGCTGTGCTGCTGCCGTCGCGGTCCCGGCGGGGGCGGGTGCGGCCTTGCGGGGGGCGGTGCCGCCGCCGGCCCCGCTGAAGTCGTACGCGGTCTCGGCGTGCTCGACCTGGTCGATGCCGGAGATCTCGTCGTCCTCGCTGACGCGCATGCCGATCGTCTTGTGGATGACCAGGGCGAGGACGGCGGAGACGACCAGGGAGTAGGCGAGGACCGCGGCGACGCCGACGACCTGCTTGACCAGCTGGTCGACGCCGCCTCCGTAGAAGAGGCCCTTGGCGTCGGACTGGACGCCGCCGGTGGCGAAGAAGCCGACGAGGACGGAGCCGACGACGCCGCCGACGAGGTGGACCCCGACCACGTCGAGGGAGTCGTCGTAGCCGAACTTGTACTTGAGGCCGACGGCCATGGCGCACAGGAGGCCGGCGACGGCGCCGATCGCGATGGCGCCGAGCGGGGAGCAGGAGCCGCCGGCCGGGGTGATGGCGACGAGGCCGGCGACGGCGCCGGAGGCGGCGCCGAGGGTGGTGCAGGCGCCGTGGCGGATCTTCTCGTACGCGAGCCAGGCGAGCATGGCGGCGGCGGTGGCGACCTGGGTGTTGACGAACATCACCGCGCCGACGCCGTCGTCGTTGCCGAGCCAGGAGCCGGCGTTGAAGCCGAACCAGCCGAACCAGAGCAGGGCGGCGCCGAGCATGACGAGGGGGAGGCTGTGCGGGCGCATCGGGTCCTTCTTGAAGCCGACGCGCTTGCCGATGACGAGGATCACGCCGAGGGCGGCGGCGCCGGCGTTGATGTGGACGGCGGTGCCGCCGGCGAAGTCGATGACGCCCATCTCGAACAGCCAGCCGCCCGCGCCCCAGACCCAGTGGGCGACGGGGAAGTAGACGACCGTGGCCCACAGGGCGATGAACAGGGCCCAGGAGCCGAACTTCACGCGGTCCGCGAGGGCGCCGCTGATCAGCGCGGGCGTGATGATCGCGAACATCAGCTGGAAGGCGGCGAAGACGAAGACCGGGATCGTGTACCCGTCCCAGAGCTGGTCGCGGCCGACGCCGCTCAGCCCGACGTACTCCGAGGACCAGCCGACGACCGATCCGGAGTCCGTGCCGAAGGCGATGCTGAAGCCGTAGAGCACCCACAGGACGGTGACGATCCCGAGGCTGATGAAGCTCATCATCAACATGTTGAGGGTGCTCTTGACGCGGACCATGCCTCCGTAGAAGAAGGCCAGGCCGGGGGTCATCAGCATCACGAGGGCGGAGCAGATGAGCATGAAGCCGGTGTTGGCGGCAGAGAGCGTGGGCGCTTCCTCTGCGGCGAGCGTCAGGATGCCTGGGGGCATCGGCGTCTCCTCGTCGTCGGTCGGCCTGTGCGGGGCGCGGAGCCGGGGCTGCGCGGCTGTGAGGGATGGCCGGTTATGACGCAGGAGATTCGCGCAGCGCCGTTTCCGACGATGCCGCCCGATGTTTCGGAGCAGTGACGAAGAGGCGGGGCGTGTTACGGCACCGTGAACCACTGGGTCACGGTTGGGTTACGGAGGTGTCCCCCGCCCCGGTCGTGAACCGGCTGCGGAGCCGCGCCCGCCGACCCGGCGGTGGGGAACCGGGTCGGGACCGTACGGGGGCGGGCGCCGCGGCCGGGGTCCGGGGCCACGGGGGGCTCAGACCGCTTCGGCGGTCTCGGGGAGGGTCTTGGCGAGGAGTTCGGTGATGTCGGCGACCTCGGGGACGTCGCCGAAGTCGCGTACGGCGGTGTCGACCGTCTTGCGCAGGCGGGTGTTCACCCGTTCGGAGCGGACGCGCTGGGCGACCTCGAGGGCTTGCGCCGCCCGGGCCACGGCCTGCTCGGGCTCGCGCTTCAGCAGGTGGACGGTGGCCATGCCAACGAGGTTGAGGGCGTAGGAGCGCTGGTGCTCCTTGTCCTCGGCGAACAGTTCGACGGCGCGTTCCATGACGGGCTCGGCGAGGGAGGCGTAGGTGGGGCTGCGGCCGGCGAAGTAGGCGAGGTCGCGGAAGGAGTGGGAGTTCTCCCCGTTGAGTTCGGCCTCGTTGAAGAAGCGGATCCAGTCGGGGTCCGGCTCGCCGTCGAGGCCGGCGTCGGCGAAGGTGTCCTCGGCCATCCGCACGGCGCGCTTGCACTTGCTGGGCTGGCCCATGTTGGCGTACGCGCGGGCCTCCATCGCATACAGCATGGCCTGGGTGCGGGCGGTGGCGCAGTCGCGGCTGCCGTACTGCGCGAGGTGGATGAGTTCAAGGGCGTCGTCCGGCCGTCCCAGGTGGATCATCTGGCGGCTCATGGAGGAGAGGATGTACGAACCGAGGGGTTTGTCGCCGGCCTCCTTGGAGGCGTGCAGGGCGAGGACGAAGTACTTCTGGGCGGTGGGATGGAGGCCCACGTCGTAGCTCATCCACCCGGCGAGCTCGGCCAGTTCGGCGGCGCAGCGGAAGAGGCGCTGGGAGACGGCGGCGGGCTGCGGCTCCTGGAGCAGGTCGGTGACCTCGTGGAGCTGCCCGACGACGGCCTTGCGGCGCAGGCCGCCGCCGCACTGGGCGTCCCACGTGCGGAACATGGCGGTGGTGGACTCCAGCATCTCCAGTTCGGCGCGGGAGAGCCGGTGCGGGCGGCGGGCCTGCGGGGGCGGGTCGGCGCGGTCGGTGGTGGGGGCGGGGACGAGCCAGCGCTGCATCGGCTCGATGAGGGAGGGGCCGGCGGCGAGGGTGAGCGACGTGCCGAGGAAGCCGCGCCGGGCGAGCATGAGGTCGCTGCGGGAGAACTCGCTGAGCAGGGAGACCGTTTGCGGGCCGGCCCAGGGCAGGTCGACGCCGGACACCGAGGGTGACTGGTGGGTGGCGCGCAGGCCGAGGTCCTCGACGGCGACGACGGTGCCGAAGCGCTCGGAGAACAGCTCGGAGAGGATGCGGGGGATGGGCTCGCGGGGCTGCTCGCCGTCGAGCCAGCGGCGTACGCGGGAGGTGTCGGTGCTGATGTGGTGGGCGCCCATCTGGCGCGCCCGGCGGTTCACTTGGCGCGCGAGCTCGCCCTTCGACCAGCCGCTGCGTACGAACCACGAACCGAGCTGTTCGTTCGGGCGCTTGCCGGCATTCGTACCGTCCGTGCCGCTGCCGCCCACTGGAAGGCCCCCATCCGCCGAATCTCCGTGTTGCCGAACCCTGGTCAGGATGCCGTGGATCGTGGGCCCGCGCCCGGGGTCCGCGCCCTTCGGACGGGACCCGTGTTGCCTCCGGCATACTCACGGGCGCGGACGCTACCCGGGGTTCGCGCACCGAAAGTAACCTCACGATCACTGACTTCGCGAGGCCGCTCACAGAAACGCCACCATTCGCCACCCCATCGAATGAACTCTCCTACCGCCGGGCGCGATTCACTTGACACATGACAATCGGGGGCCCGGTGCATCGAGGCCCGAAGTGGCGCGCGGATGGTGCGCGTACCACCGTGCGGGCGTCCGTACGCCCCCTGGACGAAGGCGCAGTGACGTAGAGTCACAGCTAGGCTCCAGATAGTAACCACCGGCGAGATCGACCCGTTGGAGGGGGCATGGGCTTCACGATCGGCGGCACGCGCATCCGCGAGATGCGGTCCGGGTGGACGGGTTTCACCGGGCTGGCCGGATTGACGTTGTCAGGGTCCCGTCGCCGCGCGACGCGGGCGGCGGAGTGCACCGTGGTCGCGGAGTACACCGGCCTGTGGGGCTGGGACGTGGTGCCCGGGGCGCGGGCCGTGTCCGGCGAGTGCTCCTGCGGGGACGCGTCGTGCGCGGCGCCGGGGGCGCACCCCCTGGGGTTCGCCTCCGAGGTGCCGGCGGGCGCGTCGCTGGACGAGGTGGCCGCGGCGTGGTCGCAGTACCCGGGCGCGTCGCTGCTGCTGCCCGTCGGGCGCTCGTTCGACGTGCTGGAGGTCGCGGAGGCGGCGGGGCGGCGGGCGCTGGTGCGGCTGGAGCGTATGGGGCTGCCGCTGGGGCCGGTGTGCGTGACGCCGACGGGGAGGGCGCAGTTCCTCGTGGCGCCGGGGGCGGCGGAGGAGTTGCCGCGGCTGCTGTACCGGATGGGGTGGGACGACGCGGAGCTGGACCTGCGGTGCCTGGGGCCCGGTTCCTGGATCACGGCCCCGCCGTCCGACCTCGGCGGCCTGGGCCCGGTCCGCTGGCTGCGCCCCCCGTGCCCGGACGCCGGCCACGCGGCCCCCCAGGCCCGTCTGCTGCTGGGCACCCTGGCCTACATCAGCCACCGCTCCACCGCGGCCTGACCGCCGGGCCGCCGTCCGGAGGCCGAGCCCTCCAGCCGCCGGCCGGGCCGGCACGGCCCGCCCCGCGGCCCCGCCCGCCACGCGCGTACGCCCGTGACCCCGCGCGCCGCGGTCCCGCACACTCGCCCTCCGCGGCGGTCCCGCGCGCGTCCGCGGGCCGCGCCGTGAACGGCGGCGGGGCGGCCCGCCGGGCGCTCGCGCGCGTTCCGGCCGGCCGCCCCGCTCGCGGGAGAGCTCGTGGGAGAGCTCGTGGGAGGTACTCAGGCGCCCTCGCCGATCAGGGCGTCGACGAAGGCTTCCGGCTCGAAGGGGGCCAGGTCGTCCGCGCCCTCACCGAGGCCGACCAGCTTCACCGGGACGCCCAGCTCGCGCTGGACGGCGATGACGATGCCGCCCTTCGCCGTGCCGTCCAGCTTGGTCAGGACGATGCCGGTGATGTCGACGACCTCCGCGAAGACGCGCGCCTGGATCAGGCCGTTCTGGCCGGTCGTGGCGTCCAGGACGAGGAGGACCTCGTCGAGCGGGCCGTGCTTCTCGACGACGCGCTTGACCTTGCCGAGCTCGTCCATGAGCCCGGTCTTGGTGTGCAGGCGTCCCGCGGTGTCGATGAGCACCACGTCGGCGCCCTCCGCGATGCCCTCCTTCACCGCGTCGTACGCGATGGACGCCGGGTCGCCGCCCTCCGGGCCGCGCACCGTACGGGCGCCGACGCGCTCGCCCCAGGTCTGGAGCTGGTCGGCGGCGGCCGCGCGGAACGTGTCCGCGGCGCCGAGCACGACGGAGCGGCCGTCCGCGACGAGGACGCGGGCGAGCTTGCCGGTCGTCGTGGTCTTGCCGGTGCCGTTGACGCCGACGACCATGACGACGCCCGGCGTTTCCAGGCCGCCCTCCGTCTTCACGGAGCGGTCGAAGTCGGTGCCGACGAGGGTGAGCAGCTCCTCGCGGAGCAGGGTGCGCAGTTCGTCCGGCGTACGCGTGCCGAGCACCCGGACACGCTCCCGCAGGCGCTCCACGAGCTCCTGGGTGGGGGTGACGCCGACGTCGGCGGTGAGGAGGGTGTCCTCGATCTCCTCCCAGGTCTCCTCGTCGAGGTTGTCGCGCGAGAGCAGCGTGAGCAGGCCCTTGCCGAGGGAGTTCTGGGAGCGGGCGAGTCGGGCGCGCAGCCGGACGAGCCGGCCGGCGGTGGGCGCGGGGATCTCGATCTCGCGGACCGGGGGCTCCGCGACGACCGGGTCCTCGACGGCGGCCGGCGTCTCGACGGCTTCCTCGGCCGTCGGGAGGTCGACCTCCTCTATGGTCCGGCGCGGTTCCGCGCGGGGTGTCTCCGCCTCCTCGCCGACGCGCGGTTCGGCGGGCGGAGCGGTGATGGTCGGCGTGGTCGACGGGGCCTCGGGCGGCGGCAGCTGCTTCTTCCGGCGTCCGCCGACGACGAGGCCGCTGATCACTCCGACCGCGACCAGGGCGATGACTACAGCAAGGATGACGAATTCCATGGTCCGTCCAGTATGCGCGACACCGTTGCCGCGCCCTCGTGCCGAGACACCTGGTTTCGGCGGTCGTGCGGCGAACGGAGGAGGGGGTGGGGGTCCGGGCCCGTGCCGACCTCCGGGCGCGGACCGGGCCCGGGCGCGACCGTACCGGGGCAGCCGCACCGGGACAGCCGTACCGGGGGCGGCGGGGGCGCACCGCGGCCGACTGCCCCGGCGCGCGGAAGGCGCGGGCCGGGGCAGTCGGAAGATCGAGGAGAGGGGCAGCGGGGATTAGCCCATCTCCTCCAACGCCTTGCCCTTGGTCTCCTTCACGTACTTGAGCACGAAGGGGATGGAGAGCACGGCGAAGACCGTGTAGAGGATGTACGTGCCGGAGAGGTTCCAGTCGGCGAGCGACGGGAAGCTGGCGGTGATGAGCCAGTTGGCCAGCCACTGGGCGGAGGCGGCGACGCCGAGGGCGGCGGCGCGGATCCGGTTGGGGAACATCTCGCCGAGGAAGACCCAGACGACCACGCCCCACGAGAGGGCGAAGAAGAGGACGAAGGCGTGGGCGGCGATCAGGGCGACGACGCCCTGGGTGCCGGGGAGCTTGCCGTCCACGAGGTCGGCGGAGAAGGCCCATGCCTCGAAGGCGAGGGCGAGGGCCATACCGGCGGAGCCGACGAGGGCGAGCGGCTTGCGGCCGACCCGGTCGACCAGGATCATCGCGATCACGGTGCCGACGATGTTGATGATCGACGTGGTGAACGAGTAGAAGAACGAGCCGGACGGGTCGACGCCGACCGACTGCCACAGGGTGGCGGAGTAGTAGAAGGCGACGTTGATGCCGACGAGCTGCTGGAAGACCGACAGGCCGATGCCGACCCAGACGATCGGCAGGAACGCGAAGCGGCCGCCGAGCAGGTCCTTGAAGGTGGACTTGTGCTCGCGGTGCATGGCGGTCTCGATCTCGGCCACGCGCGCGTCGAGGTCGACGTTGTGGCCCTCCACCTCGGCGAGCACCTCGCGGGCACGGTCCTTGCGGCCGACGGAGATCAGGAAGCGGGGCGACTCGGGGATGGCGAAGGACAGCAGGCCGTAGAGGACGGCGGGCACGACCATGACGCCGAGCATCCACTGCCAGGCCTCCAGGCCGGCGATCTCGCCGCGCTGGTCGCCGTCGGCGAGGTTGAGGATGGCCCAGTTGACCAGCTGGGAGACGGCGATGCCGATGACGATGGCGGCCTGCTGGAAGGCGCCGAGCCGGCCGCGGTACGCGGCGGGAGCGACCTCCGCGATGTAGGCGGGGCCGATGACGGAGGCCATGCCGATGGCGAAGCCGCCGACGACGCGCCAGAAGGCGAGGTCCCACAGGGCGAACGGCAGGGCGGAGCCCACGGCGCTGACCGTGAAGAGGGCGGCGGCGATCTGCATGCAGCGGATGCGGCCGATGCGGTCGGCGATCCGGCCGGCGGTGGCGGCGCCGATGGCGCACCCGATCAGAGCGATGGCGATGACCTGGGCGAGGGTGCCGGAGCCGATGTCGTAGCGGTCCCGGATGGCCTCGACGGCGCCGTTGATGACGGAGCTGTCGTAGCCGAAGAGGAAGCCGCCCATCGCGGCCGCGGCCGTGATGAAGATGACGTGGCTGAGGTGGTCGGGGTGGGCCTGCCGGGCTCCCGACCCAGGGGGCTGCGTGGTGCTGGTCAACGTGTACTCCTGGGCCCGGCACCGTCGCCGGGCATGGGGGGCGAGCCCTTCCAGTGGCGCACAACCTCACGCCGCCCACCACTTGAAGGTGAAAACAACGTTGCCGAGACTATGCCTTCAAGTTTCGAAGTCAATAGTTCGTCTCCTGTGACTTGGAGCGCACATCTCAGCCACTTGTGTTCAAAAGTTGAAGTTGATCATGTGGTTGTATCAGCGGAGCCTCTGGCTCACGACCTTCGATACCCCGTCGCCCTGCATCGACACCCCGTAGAGCGCGTCCGCGATCTCCATCGTCCGCTTCTGGTGGGTGATGACGATCAGCTGCGAGCTCTCCTGGAGCTCCTGCATGATCCGGATGAGCCGCTGGAGGTTGGTGTCGTCGAGCGCGGCCTCCACCTCGTCCATCACGTAGAAGGGGCTGGGGCGCGCCTTGAAGATGGACACGAGCAGGGCGACGGCCGTCAGCGACCGCTCGCCGCCGGACAGCAGCGACAGCCGCTTGACCTTCTTGCCGGGCGGGCGTGCCTCGACGTCCACGCCCGTGGTCAGCATGTCGTCCGGGTCGGTCAGCACGAGCCGTCCCTCGCCCCCCGGGAACAGCCGCGAGAAGACGCCCTCGAACTCGCGCGCCGTGTCCCGGAACGCCTCGGTGAAGACCTGCTCGACCCGCTCGTCGACCTCCTTCACCACCTGGAGGAGGTCCGCGCGGGTCTTCTTCAGGTCGTCCAGCTGCTCGGAGAGGAACCTGTGCCGCTCCTCCAGCGCCGCGAACTCCTCAAGGGCGAGCGGATTCACCTTTCCGAGCTGCTGATACGCCCGTTCGGCGGCCCTGAGTCGCTTCTCCTGCTCGGCGCGGACGAAGGGCCGGCCCGGCGCGCCGTCCGGGTCCTCGGCCGGCTGCTCGCCGTCGGCGGGCGGCGGGGGCGGCACGGGCTGGTCGGGGCCGTACTCGGCGACGAGCGCCGCCGGATCCACCCCCAGCTCCTCCAGGGCGCGGCCCTCCACCTGTTCGATGCGCAGCCGCTTCTCGGCGCCGAGGACCTCCCCGCGGTGCACCGAGTCCGTCAGCTTGTCCAGCTCGGCCTTGAGGTCCCGGCCCCGCGCGCGGGCGGCGGCCAGGTCCTGCTCGCGGGCGGCCCTGGCGGTCTCGGCCGCGGACCGCTCCCGTTCGGCGCGGACGAGGGACACCTCGATGTGCGCGAGCATCTGCCGGGCGCCGGAGGCGACGGCCTCGGCGACCGCCGCCTCGTGGCGCAGCCGGGCGCGGCGCTGCTCGGCGCGGGCGCGGGCCTCGCGCTCGGCGCGGGCGGCGCGGTCGAGGGAGTCGGCCCGCCCTGCGAGGCCCTTGGCGCGTTCCTCGTGGGTGCGGAGCTGGAGGCGGGCCTCCATCTCGGTCTGGCGGGCGTTGGCCCCGTCGGCGGCGAGCCGGTCCCGTACGGAGGTGTCGGGCTCCTCCTCGACGGGGGCCTCCTGGGCGACGCGCAGCCGTTCGGCCAGTTCCTCGGCCTCCTCGGCGGCCCGGTCGAGGGCCTCCTGGGCACGGGCCACGGCGGCGGCGGCCCGTTCGGCCTCTCCGGCGGCGCCCCTGGCCTGCCCGGCGAGCCCTCCGAGCCGCTGGGCGACGGCCGACTTCTCCCGGTCGGCGGCCCGGCGCCGCTCCCCCAGCTCCTCGACCCGGGCGGCGCACGCCCGGCGGTGCGCGGCGGCCCGCTCCTCCCGCTCGGCGAGCTCCTCGCACCGTACGGCCAGTTCGGCCAGCTCGGCGGCGGCCTCGTCGACGGACGCCCGGACCTCCAGGAGGCTGGGCGCCCCGGCGGAGCCGCCATGCGCGAAGTGCGCCGCCAGCAGGTCGCCGTCGGCGGTGACGGCGGTGAGCCCGGGCCGCGCGCGCACCAGGTCCTCGGCGTCCTCCAGGGTGGCGACGACCACGACGTCCCGCAGCAGGCGCCGTACGGCGGGCATCAGGTCGTCGGGGCCGCGCACCAGGTCGGCGGCGTACGCAGCGCCGTCCGGGAGGGCGGGGCACTCCCCGCCGGGCGGGCCGGGCGGACCCGCGACGAGGAGGGCGGCGCGGCCGGCGTCCTGTTTGCGCAGCAGCCGGATCGCCTCGGCGGCGTCCGCGGGGCCCTTCACGGCGAGGGCGTCGGCGGCGGCGCCGAGGGCGGCGGCGAGCGGAACCTCGTGGCCCGGGGTGACGGTGAGGAGTTCGGCGGTGGGGCCGAGGAGCCCGGTGAGCCGGCCGGCCGCATCGAGGAGGGCGCCGGTGCCGTCCTTGCGGCGCATGCCGAGGGCGAGGGCGTCGTGCCGGGCGCGGGTGGCGGCGCGGCGGCGCTCGGCGTCGGTGGCGGCCTCGCGGGCCGCGGCGAGCGCGGCCTCGGCGTCGGCCAGTTCGCGCCGGGCGGTCTCGTGGGCGGCGGCGCGTTCGGCGTCGTCGGCGTCGAGGCCGTCGACCTCGGCCCGGAGCCGCTCGTACTCCTCCTGGGCGGCGGCGGCGCGTTCCCGCGCCTCGTCGCGGGCGGCGGTCAGCCGGTCGATCTCGGCCTGGGCGGCGGCGGCGCGGGAGCGGGCGGCGCCCACCTGGCCGGTCAGGCGGGCGAGGCCCTCGCGGCGGTCGGCGACGGCACGGGCGGCGTCCTTGAGGCGGCGCTCCTCGGCGGCGAGGGCCCGCTCCAGTTCGGCGCGGTGGGCGACGGTGTCCTCCAGGGCCTGTTCGGCGGCCTCCAGGGCGGCCGCCAGCTCCGCCTCCTGCTCCCGTACGCGGGCGGCCTCCCGCTCCAGGTCCTCGGGGTCGCGGCCGCGGCTCTCCTCGACGGGCCGGGCGGTGGCGCTCGTGACGCGGGCGTCGGCCAGGGAGACGGTGCCGCGCACCCGCTCGACGAGCCGCGACAGCTCGTACCAGGTGTGCTGGGCCCGCTGGAGGCGGGGCGCCAGGCGCCGCACCTCCTCCTCCAGGGCGGCCTCGTGGGCGAGGGCGGCCCCCAGCTCGGCCTCGGCGCGTTCCTTGCGCTCCTTGAGCGCGGCCTCGTCGGCGAGTTCGGCCTCCAGTGCCTCGCGGAGTCGTACGAGGTCGTCGGCGAGGAGCCGCAGCCTCGTGTCGCGCAGCTCGGCCTGGATGACGGCGGCGCGGCGGGCGACGGCGGCCTGCCGGCCGAGGGGCTTGAGCTGGCGGCGCAGTTCGTCGGCGAGGTCCTGGACGCGGGCGAGGTTGGCCTGCATGGCGTCGAGCTTCCGCAGCGCCTTCTCCTTGCGCTTGCGGTGCTTGAGGACGCCGGCGGCCTCCTCGATGAAGGCGCGGCGGCCCATGGGGTCGGCGTGGAGGACGGAGTCGAGCTGGCCCTGACCGACGATGACGTGCATCTCGCGGCCGATTCCGGAGTCGCTGAGGAGTTCCTGGAAGTCCAGGAGGCGGCAGGTGTCGCCGTTGATCTGGTATTCGCTGCCGCCGTTGCGGAACATGATCCGCGTGAGGGTGACTTCCGCGTAATCGATCGGGAGGGCGCCGTCGGAGTTGTCGACCGTGAGGGACACCTCGGCCCGCCCGAGGGGCGGTCGGCCGGTCGTCCCGGCGAAGATCACGTCTTCCATCTTGCCGCCGCGCAGGGATTTCGCCCCCTGTTCGCCCATGACCCAGGAGAGCGCGTCGACGACATTGGACTTTCCGGAGCCGTTGGGGCCGACGACGCAGGTGATGCCCGGTTCGAATCGCAGGGTGGTGGCGGAGGCGAACGATTTGAAACCGCGGAGGGTCAGGGCCTTGAGGTGCACGCTCCGGGACTCTACCGGGCGGGTTTCGTTTGGCCGGTGAACGAGGAGGGCAGATCAGTCGGTAAGCGCGCCGCGTACGACGGGGGACACGCGGGTGAACAGGGGAGTGGAAAAGAAAGAAGGGACGCCGAAGCGTCCCTTGCATAT
This sequence comes from Streptomyces tamarix, assembly GCF_032423885.1. NCBI lineage: Bacteria > Bacillati > Actinomycetota > Actinomycetes > Kitasatosporales > Streptomycetaceae > Streptomyces > Streptomyces tamarix. The sequence goes on from NZ_JAWCTQ010000020.1 coordinate 80,365, forward strand.
CTGTTCGCGAGAGTGTTTCTCACCGTCCCGCAGGCCCAAGTGCTACGGGGTTCCCCGGCGGGGGTCAGGTGAGCGCAGGCTCGCCCTTGGGTACGTCGATGTCGATGCCGTCGAGCAGCGGCTCGCGATGAGCGGCGGCAGCGGCGAGCGCGTCGTTCTCGGACTGGATCCGGACCAGCTCGGACTCCAGGTCCTGGACGCGCTGCTGAAGCCGTCGCATCTCGGCGAGCAGTCGCGGGTCGGTACCGCCGACATAACCGAGAAGCGCCTTTGCCATGATGGATGGTCCTCCACACTGAGTGACCGACCGAAGCGGTGTGGGTCGTGAGGGATTCGCACCCGCGGTGCCCGACGGGAGGGATGCCGCTGCGGTTCCTACCGCCGAACAACTAAGGTGCGCGGGGCTTCCAGGGTCTCACCAAAAAGTTTGACGGTCAACACGATCACGCCCCGGATCAACAGGCGACCGGGAGCGCCGCTGCCGCTGAACGTGCGGCGGCGCCTCGCGCGCGGTGCCCGGAAGGGCGTAGAGATCATCCTTCCGCGCCGGAACCGGCACCACAACCCCTTCTCGGCAATCACCTGGTCATTTCTGTCCCCCACAAGAGGGCGGACGACCGGCGGGGGCGCTTGCGAATGCCTCGTGCGCCCCGGAATGAGGGGTGCGCCGGCGCCCTTTCAGCGGACCTCGAAGCCTTCGTATCCGCCGCGCGGCGTGTCCCAGATCTCAGTGACCCCGTCGACGCGTCCGGGTGTGTCGCCCGAGCGCAGCCAGTCCAGAAGACGGTGGCAATTCTCACGCGGGCCTTCGGCGACGACCTGGACGCGGCCGTCGTCGAGGTTCAGGGCGAATCCGGTGAGGCCGCCGATCTCCAGGGCGTTCGCCCTGGTGAACCAGCGGAAGCCCACTCCCTGTACCCGTCCGCGTACCCATGCCGTGAGCCGTGCCTCGTCGTTCATGGCTGCACGCTAACCGGCCGATCATTCCGGCGGCACTTCGCCCCCGCGTGTCATGGCGTACAGTCCCCACCCAATGAGCTTCACCCGTTCGGGTGCATCCCGGCGGCCCCGGGGCTCAGGACCGAAGACAGCAGCGCAGGACGCAGCAGCAGGAGGCAGAGCAGATGGGACGCCATCGACGCTCGGGCGCCGCACCCGCCGCCGACGAGCACGCGGCCGGCGCGCCCCGCGGGCACCGGGCGGCGCGGCGGAAGAAGCGGGCGCTGCCCCTCCGCGGAGGACTGCTCGGCGCTTCGGCCGCCATGGCGGTGGGCGCCGTCGCGGTGACGTCGGGGGTCCTGCCCGGCGGCGGGACGTTCACGGTCGGCAGCGGTGCGCCGCAGGAGCAGATACGTTCCTCCAACGCACCGGAGCTGGACGCGCAGGGCCGCGCCGACGCCGTACCGAGCACCGGGACGCCGGCCGCGTCGGCCACGCCGGCCGCACCGAGTACGTCGGCCGCGCCGAGCACGTCGCCTTCTCCGGTGGCCCCTTCGAAGACCCCCTCGAAGGCCCCCTCCCCCAGTCCGTCCGCCCCTTCGTCCTCGCCCGCGCGGACGAAGGCGGCACCCCCGGCGCCGGTGCGGACGAAGACGCCCCCGGCCCCGCCCCGTGCGAAGGCGCCCGCGCCAGAGAGGACCGCCGCGCCGGTCCCCTCGCGGGCGTCGACCCCCTCGGGTACGTCGGTGACGAGCCGGGCCGTCGCGGCGGAGGCCGCGGTGCTCGCACTGGTCAACCAGGAGCGCGCCAAGGTGGGCTGCAGCCCGGTCCGCGCGTCGACGGAGCTGGGCGACCTGGCGCGTGCGTTCAGCCAGGACATGGCGGCGCGGGACTTCTTCTCCCACACGGACCCGGACGGCGACGGCCCCTGGGAGCGGGCCGCGCAGGCGGGTGTCGAGGGCCTGGGCGGCGAGAACATCGCCCGCGGCCAGGCCGACGCGGCGGCCGTGATGGAGGCGTGGATGAACAGCGACGGCCACCGCGCGAACATCCTGAACTGCGACTTCACCCGCCTGGGCGTCGGCGTCCACATCGCCGGCGGCGGCCCGTGGTGGACCCAGAACTTCGGCTTCTGAAGAAGTCCGCGGGTGGGCGGAGGTACGGCCGGTTCCGTGCCGTTTGATGGGCGGGCGCGGTTCGGTCGGGGCGTCCTGGGCGCCGGGAAGGGCGCCGGGGGCGCGCGGGGCCTCTGCCGTGGTGGAAGCGGGCGAGGGATCAGGCTTCAGTGGTGGCGTTCACGGCCGCTCGGCCCGTCGTGAAGACGCGGGCGGTCTCCGCGACGCGGCGGCCCAGGTGCTCGGCCGTCGCGATGTCCGCCTTGTGCACTGCCTCCGGCCCTTCGTCGCTGTTGGACTGGGCGCTCGCACCGGTGAAGAAGCCGAGGCGGTTGAGGTCGTTCTCCGAGCCGGTGCTGGAGTTCCAGCCGGGCCCGAGCCCGAGGTTGATCCAGTGCATGCCGTGCTGGGCGGCCAGTACCTGGAAGTACTGCAGGGTGTGGAACTTGTCGCCGCTCTTGGAGGCGGAGTTGGTGAAGCCGGCCGCCAGCTTGTCCCGCCAGGCGCCGGTGGCCCAGCGGCCGGAGGTGGACTCGGCGAAGGCGTGGAAGGCGCCGGAGGCCGTGCCCATGTACGTGGGCGAGCCGAAGACGAGGGCGTCGGAGGCGTCGAGCAGTTCCCACTCCGCCTCCGTCAGGGCGTCGACCTTGAGCAGGTGGACGACGGCGCCGGCGCCCGCAGCACCGTCCCGGACGGCTTCGGCGAGGACGGCGGTGTGGCCGTAGCCGGAGTGGTAGGCGATCGAGATGAGGGGGATGGTCATGCGCGCTCTCCTGGCTCGGGGTCGTGCTCCGCCGCGTACCGGCTCCCCCGGGGCCCGGGGGCGACGCACCCCTGAGGCTATGCGCTAACTTTTAGAAATCGCAAGCAAACAGTAAGCGCTGTGGCCGAGTATGGTGGTTTCATGGCAGAAACAGCAGCATCGGACAACGTGGCGCGTGACGAGGACCTCGCCTTCGACGTGTTCGCCAGGTACTGCCCGTCCCGGGGCACGCTGGAGCACGTCACCGGCCGTTGGGGCGGCCTCACCCTGGGGGCGCTGTACGAGGGCAGCCTCCGCTTCAACGAGTTGCGCAGGCGGGTGGACGGCGTCAGCGAGAAGATGCTCTCGCAGACGCTGCACGCGCTGGAGCGGGACGGGCTGGTCCACCGGGAGGCGCAGCCGACGAACCCGCCGCGCGTCGACTACGAGCTGACGCCGCTCGGCCGGGAGGTCGCGGAGCGGCTGCTGTGCCTCATCCGCCTGCTGGAGGACCGGATGCCGCGGATCCTCGCGGCGCGCGAGCGGTACGACTCGGCGCGGGGCGACGCGTCCGCGTGACGGCGTCCGCCCGGACCGCCGGGCGGGGCAGGCGCTCGGACACGGGAACCGCCGGGCGGGGGCAGGCGCTCGGACACGGAGCCCCGAGCCAGACGGGCGCTCAGCGCCGGGCGCCACCAGGCGGACGCTCACACACGGGAGCCACCGGGCGGGCGTTCAGAGGCGGGGCGCCGTCGGGCGGGGCGGGCGCTGGCAGCGCGGGCAGAAGTAGCTGGACCGGTTCATCCACGGGCGGCGGCGCATCGGGGTGCCGCAGCGCCGGCAGGGCTCGCCCTCGCGCCCGTACGCGTCGAGCGACCGGTCGAAGTAGCCGGATTCGCCGTTCACGTTGACGTACAGGCTGTCGAAGCTGGTCCCGCCGGCCGCGAGCGCCGCGTTCATCACGTCCCGGACGTGGCCGAGCAGTTCGTACGCGCGGGGGCGGGTGAGCAGGGCGGTCGGGCGGTCGTAGTGGAGGCGGGAGCGCCAAAGCGCCTCGTCCGCGTAGATGTTGCCGACGCCGCTGATCAGGCTCTGGTCGAGCAGGGCGCGTTTGACGGTGGTGCGGCGCAGCCGCAGTGCCGCGTGGAAGGCGGCGTCGTCGAACGCCGGGTCCAGCGGGTCGCGGGCGATGTGCGCGATGACGTCGGGTAGGCCGTCGGGGGCGTTGTCGTGGAGGGACAGCCCGCCGAAGGTCCGCTGGTCGACGAAGCGCAGCTCGGTGCCGAGAGCATCGTCGAAGCGTATGCGGACGCGCAGGTGCTTCTCGTCGGGGGCGCCTTCGGGCTGGACGAGGAGCTGGCCGCTCATGCCGAGGTGGCCGAGGACGGAGGCGTCGGTGTCGTCGAGCGGCAGCCACAGGTACTTGCCGCGCCGCCGCGCGACGCCGACGCGGTGGCCGGTGAGGCGCGCCGCGAAGTCGGGTCCGCCCCCGAGGTGCCGCCGCACGGCACGCGGGTGCAGCACCTCGACGGCGGCGACGGTACGCCCGCTCACCCAGCGTTCGAGGCCCCGCCTAACGACTTCGACCTCGGGCAACTCGGGCACGGCACTCCTCCTGTCGGAGAACGGTGGGGCGGAAGCGCGGGAGCGCCGACGCGGCTCCGGCGGCCGGCCCGAGCGGGGCGGCCACCGGAGGCACGGCAGGTCACGGGTCCGGGCGGCGGGCGGGACCGCGGCGGTCCCGCCCGTCCCGCCCGGGCCGGAGTGTCAGGCCGTGGCCGAGTCGGCCGTGGCCGGGTCGGCCGTCGCCGGGTCGGCCGTCGCCGGATCAGCGGAGGCCGCGTCGGCCGGGGCCTGCGCGGCCGTGGTGGTCGCGGACGTGACGGTCGCGGTGGCCGCGGCCGCGGTGGACGCGGCCTCCTTCGCCGCCGCCTCGCGTTCGTCGGCGGCCGCGCGGATGGCGCGCCACGCGGACTCCGCCGCCTGCTGCTCCGCTTCCTTCTTGCTGCGGCCGGTGCCGGTGCCGTACGAGACACCACCGACGCGGGCAGCAGCAGTGAAGGTCTTCTCGTGGTCCGGGCCCATCTCGGTGACGAGGTACTCCGGCACTCCGAGACCTTCGGACGCGGTCAGCTCCTGGAGACTGGTCTTCCAGTCCAGGCCCGCACCGAGGTTCGAGGACTTCTCGATCAGCGGGTCGAAGAGCCGGTGGACCAGCTCGGACGCCGCTTCGAGGCCCTGGTCGAGATAGACGGCGCCGATCACCGCTTCGAGGGTGTCGGCGAGGATGGACGCCTTGTCCCGGCCGCCCGTGCCCTCTTCACCGCGGCCGAGCCGGATGAAGGAGCCCAGGTCGAGCCCGCGGCCCACCTCCGCCAGCGCACGCGAGTTGACCACCGCGGCCCGCAACTTGGCCAACTGGCCTTCGGGCAGGTCCGGGTGGGTGCGGTACAGCGTGTCCGTGACCACCAGGCCGAGCACGGAGTCCCCGAGGAACTCCAGCCGCTCGTTGGTGGGCAGGCCGCCGTTCTCGTACGCGTACGAACGGTGGGTCAGCGCACGCACCAGAAGGGCGGACTCGACCTGGTAGCCGAGCCGCCCTTCCAGAAGCGTGTGGGACGAGGCCGTGTTCTCCGCCTGCTTCCTGGCGTCATCCGCCGTTTTGTGGCTAGACACGGTGCCTCTCACCAGCCGCTCAGACCGCGAGGACCTGGCGCTTGTTGTACGTGCCGCAGCTGGGGCACGCGATGTGCTGCTGCTTCGGCTCCTGGCAACGCTCGCACGAAACCAGGGTGGGGACCGCAGCCTTCCACTGCGACCGGCGGTGGCGCGTGTTGCTGCGCGACATCTTCCGCTTCGGAACAGCCACGGCTACTTCTCCTGCTTCTCGTCGACGCCCGGTTCGGCGCCGCTCATGTCGTCCTTCTCGTCGGTCCCGAGTGAACCGGCGAGTCCCTGCAGTGCCGCCCAACGAATGTCGACGGCGTCGTGGTGGTGGTCCGGGTCGTCGTTCAGGTTGACCCCGCACTCGGGGCACAGTCCCGCACAGTCCTCCCGGCACACCGGCTGCATCGGCAGTGCGAGCACCACCGCGTCACGCAGCACGGGTTCGAGGTCGAACATGCCGTCCTCGAGGGGGGTGACGTCCTCGTCGTCCTCGGCATCGTCGCCCGATGCCGCACGGCGGCCCCGGTCGTCGGTGTCGGGGTACGAGAACATCTCCTGGAAGTCCGCCACGACCTCTCGGCGCAGCGGCTCCAGACACCTTACGCACTCCCCCTCGGCCGACGCACGGGCGGTGCCCGTGACGAGCACCCCTTCCATGACCGACTCGAGGCGGAGTTCGAGCTCGACGGGCGAGCCCTCCGGTACGCCGATGACTCCGTCGATACCGAGGTCGACGGGGGCCGCCACCTCGCGGGTGAGCCGCTGGAGGGCACCGGGACGCCGCCCCAGCTCGTGCGTGTCGAACACGAGGGGGTTGCGGTGGTCGAGGCGCGTACTCAGGGCTCTTCCTGCTTTCGGGATCGGGAGGGGGCCGCACCGTCCGTGCCGTACGGCGAAGCGGGCAGCCAGGATCGCGGACGTACTCGCGACCGAACAGCCAGGATACTGGACGCTTCGCCCAGGACCCAATCGGCCGGTCTCGGCCCCCGGCGACGGCCGCCGGGGAAGGGTCAGTGGCCCTGCTCGTAGCGGCGCAACTGCTCCAGGTCGATCATGCTCGTGTCGAAGAAGCTGGTCTCGTCGAGCGCCGCCGCCTGCTGGTGCGGCACCTGCGGGGCGGGTACGGCCTGGGGCTGCTGGTAGGCGTACGGGTCGGGCTCGGCGCCGTAGCCGTGGGCGTAGCCGCCCTGGTCGTACCCCTGCTGGTGGTACGCGTAGGGGTCCTGCTGGTAGGCGTAGGCGTCCTGCGGCTGCTGCGCCGGGTAGCCGTACGGGTCCGGCTGGTGCACGGGCGGCGGGGCCTGCGGGGGCGCCTGCGGCGGGACGGCCGCGGCGGCCGGCTGGGGGTCGGCGAGCTCGGCGAGGCCCGCCAGGTAGTCGGCGTCGCTGGTGTGCGGCTGCTGCGGGCCCGCGGCGTCCTGCGCCGCCATGTGCTCGCCGAGGGCGTCCGTGGCGGTCCGCCCGTGGAGCTTCTGCCGGCCGCGGCCGACGGCCTCCAGGGTCTTGCTGAGGACCGCCTCGAAGGCGCTCAGCTTGGCGTCCACGTACGCGTCGGCGCGCTGGACGAGGGTCCGCGGGTCGGAGCTGTACTCGGGGGCGTCCTCGTCGGCGTACCCCCGCTCGTCGAGGCCCGGGCCGCGGCCGAGGAGCTTCTCGCGGCCCCGGTCGACGGAGCCGATGGTCTTGGTGAGGACGACCTCGAAGTTGGCGAGCTTGGAGTCGACGTAGTCGTCGGCCTCGGCGCGGATCTCCTCGGCCTCCCGGCGGGCCTCCGCGAGGATGCGGTCGGCCTCCTCCTGGGACTGGCGGGCGACCTGGCTGTCGGAGATCAGGGAGCCGCGCTCGGCGTGGGCGGCCGCGATGATCCGCTCGGCCTCCCGGCGGGCCTCCTCGACCAACTGCTCGCGGCCGCCGATCAGCTCCTGCGCCCGGGCGAGGGAGCCCGGGAGGGCCTGGCGGACCTCTTCCAGCATCGCGAGCAGTTCGGCGCGGTTCACCACGCAGGAGGCCGACATGGGCATGGAACGGGCGTTCCCGACCGTCTCGACGATGTCGTCGAGCTTCTTCTGCACGTCCACCGTGTGCTCGCCACTCTCTACAGCCGGATGGGAAGACGGACGGGACGACTGTACGGCCAGTCGGGCCCCCTTCGACACCGATCCCCCGGGCCCGGTCCCGCCCGCCCGGGGCGCTCCCGCCGGGCCGTCAGGGGATCACTTCTCGCGGAGCCGCGCGACCAGCGCCTCGTGCACGGTCGGCGGCAGCAGGTGCGAGACGTCGCCGCCCCACGCCGCGACCTCCTTGACCAGCGAGGAGGAGAGGAAGCTGTACGTGGGATTGGTCGGTACGAACAGCGTCTCGACGCCCGTGAGGCCGTTGTTCATCTGGGCCATCTGGAGCTCGTAGTCGAAGTCGCTGACCGCGCGCAGGCCCTTCACGATGGCCGGGATGTCGCGCTCCTTGCAGAAGTCGACGAGGAGGCCGTGGTGCGACTCGACCACCACGTTGTCGTACTCGGCGGTGACCCGGCGGATGAGGTCCATCCGCTCCTCGACGGTGAACAGGCCCTGCTTGGACTTGTTGATCATCACGGCCACGTGCACGACGTCGTACAGCTTGGAGGCTCGGGCGATGATGTCGAGGTGTCCGTTGGTGATGGGGTCGAATGACCCCGGACAGACTGCTCGGCGCAACTGAAGTCCCTCGCTCTCCGGTCCGGTCATGGTGCGTCTTCGCACGTAGAGGCGGCGCGACCGTACCAAAACGTTCCCTCGCCGTAGCGACGGGCCCGCAGCGGCTCGAACCCCTCCGGCCAGCCGAATTCCCCGCCTCTGGTGCTGCGCTCCACGGTGACGAGGGCGTCCGTCGCGAGCCAGCCCCGGGCGCGGAGTGTGAGGAGTATCTCGCGAAGATCGTCGTCGGAGACGGCGTACGGCGGGTCGAGGAAGACCGCGTCGTACGGCTCGGCGGGCGCGGGCCCCGCGACGACCTGCTCGGCCCTGCCGCCGCGGACCTCGGCGCCGGGCAGTCCGAGCGCGCGGACGTTCTCCCGGACCGTGCGGGCGGCGCGGGCGTCGGCCTCGACGAGCAGGGCGTGCGCGGCGCCCCGCGACAGGGCCTCCAGGCCGACCGCGCCGGACCCGGCGTACAGGTCGGCGACGCGGATGCCGTCGAGCGTGCCCAGGAGCGACCGCCAGGTGGAGAACAGGCCCTCGCGCGCCCGGTCCGAGGTGGGGCGGGTGCCGTTGCCCGGCGGCACGGCCAGGCGGCGTCCGCCGGCCGCTCCGGCGATCACGCGGGTCATGTCAGTCCTTGTCGGTCGTTCGCGGGCGTGCGTCGACTCCACGATATGGGTCGGCGGGACCGGGGGCGTGTCACCCCTTCTCCAGGTACTGCTCGCGCTCCGCGTCGAGCAGCGCGTCGAGCGCCGTGCGCAGCTCCGGCAGGTGCTCCAGGTCGGGGTCGGCGGCGACCACCGCGGTGGCCTCGGCGCGGGCGGCGGCGATGACCTCCTCGTCCTCGATGACGGTGAGCACGCGCAGGGAGGAGCGGGCGCCGGACTGGGCCTGGCCGAGGACGTCGCCCTCACGGCGCTGTTCGAGGTCGATGCGGGAGAGCTCGAAGCCGTCCAGGGTGGCGGCGACGGCGGCCAGCCGCTGCCGGGCGGGGGCGGCCTCGGGCATGTCGGTGACGAGGAGGCACAGTCCGGGCGCGGAGCCGCGGCCGACGCGCCCTCGCAGCTGGTGCAACTGGGACACGCCGAACCGGTCCGCGTCCATGATGACCATGGCGGTGGCGTTGGGGACGTTGACACCGACCTCGATGACGGTGGTCGCGACGAGCACGTCGACCTCGCCGGCGGCGAAGCGGCGCATGACGGCGTCCTTGTCGTCGGGGTGCATCCTGCCGTGCAGGACCTCCACGCGCAGGCCCGCGAGGGGCCCCCGGGCGAGCTGTGCGGCCACGTCGGTGACGGCGAGGGGCGGCCGCTTCCCGGCGGCCTCCTCGTCGCTCTGCGCCTTCTTCGCGGCGGCCTTGCCGCCGCCCCCCGGCTCGTCCTCGTCGTCGCCGATGCGGGGGCACACGACGTACGCCTGGTGGCCGCCCTCGACCTCCTCGCGGACGCGCTCCCAGGCGCGGGCGAGGAAGTGCGGCTTGTCCTGGGCGGGCACGACGTGGGTGGCGATCGGTGAGCGGCCGGCCGGGAGCTGGTCGAGGACGGAGGTCTCCAGGTCGCCGAAGACGGTCATCGCGACCGTGCGCGGGATGGGCGTGGCGGTCATGACCAGCAGGTGGGGCGGCTGCTTGCCCTTGCCGCGCAGGGCGTCGCGCTGTTCGACGCCGAAGCGGTGCTGCTCGTCGACGACGACGAGGCCGAGGTCGTGGAACCTGACCTTGTCCTCGATCAGGGCGTGCGTGCCGACGACGATGCCGGCCTCGCCCGTGGCCAGGTCGAGGAGCGCCCGGCGGCGGGCGGCGGCGCCCATGGAGCCGGTGAGCAGGACGACCTTGGTGGCGTGTTCGGCGCCGCCGAGCATCCCTCCCTGGGCCAGGTCGCCCATCATCTCGGTGATGGACCGGTGGTGCTGCTGGGCGAGCACCTCGGTCGGGGCGAGCAGGGCGGCCTGCCCTCCGGCGTCGACCACGGCGAGCATGGCGCGCAGGGCCACCATCGTCTTCCCGCTGCCGACCTCGCCCTGGAGGAGGCGGTGCATGGGGTGGTCGGTGGCGAGGTCGTCGAAGATCTCCTTGGAGACCGCGCGCTGGCCGTCGGTGAGGGTGAACGGCAGGCGGGCGTCGAAGGCGTCGAGGATGCCGTCGGGGACGGGCTCGCGGGGGACGGCGGGCAACTGCGTGTCGGCGTACCGGCGGCGGGCGAGCGCGACCTGGAGGACGAACGCCTCGTCCCACTTGAGCCGTTCGCGGGCGTCGGCGACGTCCGCCTTGGTGCGCGGGCGGTGGATCTTGCGGAGGGCGTCGGGCAGGTCGGTGAGGCCGCGGCCCTCCCGCAGGGCGGGGGGCAGCGGGTCGACGGCGTCGTGGACGCGCGGCAGGACCGCGTCGACGGCCTTGGCGATCTTCCAGGACTCCAGTTTGGTGGTGGCCGGGTAGATCGGGATGAGGGCGCCGGCCCAGGTGTCCACCGCCTCGTCGCTGTCGCCGCGCAGCGGTTCGTAGGCGGGGTGGGCGAGCTGGAGCCGCCGGTTGAAGAGGGACACCTTGCCGGCGAACATCGCGCGCGTGCCCGGCAGGAGTTCCTTGTGGGGCTTGTGAACGCCCTTGCCGAAGAAGACCAGGCGCAGCCGGCCGCTGCCGTCGGTGATGGTCACCTCCAGCCGCTGGCCGCGGCCCTGGGGGCCGCCGTACGTGTGCAGGCGCGCGTCCGCGACCTGCGCGACGACCGTGACGTGCTCGTCCAGCGGCAGGTCGGCCAGCGCGGTCAGCTCGCCCCGCTCGGCGTACCGGCGCGGGTAGTGGTGCAGGAGGTCGCCGACGGTGTGCAGGTCGAGGGCCTCGGCCATCACCTTGGCGGTGGCCGGTCCGAGGACCTTCTTCAGGGGTTCGCTCAGCACCGCGGCCTCCTCCTCCGTACCCCGTCCTGGTCGGAGGTCCATTTCACACCACGCCGCTGACAACGGGCGGCGACCCGGGCCCCGGCGGCGCCGGGGCCCGGGTCACTCGACGCCGATCAGGAGGGGGGCCTGCTGGCGACCGCCGTGGTAGACGCAGGTGTCGACGGCGAGGTACCGGTCGCGTACGTGGCGCTCCAGGCGGTCGGCGAGGGCCGGCGGGGCGTCGGCGGCGAGGACCAGGGTGACCAGCTCGCCGCCGCCCGACAGCATCCGGTCGAGGACGGTCCGGGCCGTCTCGGCGAGGTCGTGGCCGATCACGGCGACGTCGCCGTCGATGAGGCCCAGGACGTCGCCGGCCTGGCAGACGCCGGCCGACGTGAACGACTGGTGCTCCGCGACGGCCAGTTCGCCGTAGCGGGTGGCGCCGGCGGCGGCCGTCATGGCGACCACGTCCTCGTCGAAGCGGCGCCCCGGTTCGTGGACGGCGAGCGCGGCGATGCCCTGGACGGCGGCCCGGGTGGGGACGAGGGCGACGCGGACGCCTTCGGCGCGGGCCTGTTCGGCGGCGGCGGCGGCGGGGTGGCGCAGCTCGGCGGAGTTGGGCAGGAGGACCACTTCGCGCGCGTGGGCGCGGCGGATCGCGTCGAGCAGCTCGCCGCTGGCGGGCGGGCGGCCGGGCAGTGCCAGGACGGCCGTGGCGCCCGCCTCGGCGCACAGCGCGGCCAACCCCTCGCCCGGTACGACGGCGACGACCGCGCGCTGGGTCGGTTCGGCGGGCCCGGCCGCGCTCTTCGCCGCGTCGGCGGCGAAGTGGGTGACGCGGATCCGGTACGGGCGGCCCGCCTCGACGCCGGCCTCCACGGCCGCGCCCGCGTCGTCGACGTGCACGTGGACGTTCCACAGGCCGTCGCCGCCGACGACCACCAGGGAGTCCCCGAGCCCGTCGAGGCGGGCGCGCAGCCGGGCGACGGCGTCGTCGTCGGCCTCCAGCAGGTAGATCACCTCGTACGCGGGTCCGCTCGCCGCGCAGGGCTCCTGCGGGGCCGCGGCGGTGTGCGGGAGGGGCGCGGCCCGCCGGGCGCGGGGCCCCTTCGCCGGCGCCTCGCCCGACAGGGCCTCGACGAGCGCGCCGAGCACGGTGACGAGGCCGCGTCCGCCCGCGTCGACGACGCCCGCCCTGGCCAGGACGTCCAGCTGCCCGGGGGTGTCCTCCAGCGCGGCGAGGGCGCCGTCGTACGCGGCCCTGGCCACCGCGGGGAGGGCGGAGCCGGCCCCGGAGGCGGCCCGCGCCGCGGCGGCGGCGACGCTGAGGATGGTGCCCTCGACGGGGTGGGCGACGGCCTGCCGGGCGGAGGCGGAGGCGGTGCGCAGGGCCTCCGCCAGGTGGGGTCCGTCACCGCCGCGGGCCAGCACCTCGGCCATGCCGCGCAGGAGCTGCGCCAGGATGGTGCCGGAGTTGCCGCGGGCGCCGATCAGGGCGCCGTGCGCGAGGGCCCGTACGGTGTCGGCGGGCGCGGGAGCGGTGCCGTCCGCTTCGTGCGCCGCGAAGACCGCCTCCACGGCCTGGCGGGCGGCTTCCACGGTCAGGTACAGGTTGGTGCCGGTGTCCCCGTCCGCGACCGGGTAGACGTTGATCGCGTCGATCTCCTCGCGCTCCCGGCCGAGGGCGTCCAGCGCCAGCGCGCACCAGGCACGGACCGCTGCGGGGTCGAGGTCCCGCCCCAACTTCTCCGGCACCTGGTGATCCTCCTCGTGGGGGTCCCGCACGCCGCCGGGGCGTCGGGGCGTGGGCTGCACCGCAGGGTAGACCCAGGAGGGCGGGGAGGGCCGGGGCGGGGGTCCGGCGGTCCGCGGTGGCTTCGCCCCACCGGAGTGGCCCTCGTACCCCGCTCCGGTCGCCTTATGGGAATCAAACCGTTCCCCGGCAACGCCACTTCGGTCACCGGCCCGTACGTCATCGATCTGCTTCCGGCCCGCGCCGGATCCCACCCCACGTGCGTCCGAAGTCCTTCGAGTGGCCCGTGGCGGCCGACTGCGAGGTCTGCGGCGGGGCGTCGGTCGGGTCCGGCAACGGCCTTTCGCGTTCGCGCCGCCGTACGCCCGCCCCGTCGCCGGAACGCGAGCGTCCGGCGCGTGCGTGCCGCGGCCGGTCGGACGCCGAAGCGGCCCGACGTCCGCACCCCGTGCATCGAGGCCGGCGAGGTCCCGCGCTCAAGGCGGCGTCTCGTCGTAGCGCGGCCTCTGAGGTTGCCCCGCAAGCCGGCCCACCTCCGGATGGGCCGGCTTTTCGCCGTACTCGGCGCCCGTGTCCGACGTCCGTGCCCGGCGAGTGGGGCGGAGGGGCCCGCGACTGCCGGAAGGGAGAACGCGCGCGTGCCCCGGCCGAGGAGGGGCCGGGCCCGCTCGACCCCCGGCCGCAGGGCGCGTCCCGGAGCCGGACCGGATCCGAGGAAGCCTCGGGAAGCCCTAGGACGGGACGCTCAGGCGCCAGCCGTGGTCGACCGGGCCTATCCCGCCGCCCAGCGCGAACCCGGCGGCGATGGCCCCGGTGACGTACTCCTTGGCCCCGCGTACGGCGTCCGGCACGGCCAGGCCCCTCGCCAGGCCCGCGGCGACCGCGGAGGCGAGCGTGCAGCCGGTGCCGTGCGTGTGCCGGTTGTCGAGGCGGGGCGCCCGGAACCAGTGCTCCTCGCGGCCGTCCGTCAGCAGGTCGACCGCCTCCCCGGTCAGGTGCCCGCCCTTGATCAGCGCCCAGCGCGGCCCGAACGCCAGCACCGCGTCGGCGGCCCGCCGCAGGTCGCCCTCGCCCTCCACCCGTACGCCGGTGAGCTGCGTCACCTCGTCGAGGTTCGGGGTCGCGACGGTCGCCACGGGCAGCAGCCGCTCGCGCACCGAGTCGAGGGCGGAAGCGGCGAGGAGCGGGTCGCCGTGCTTGGAGACGCCCACGGGGTCGACGACGACGGGGGCGTCCGTCGCCGCGAGCAGTTCCGCGACGGTCTCGACGAGCGGTGCGGACGCGAGCATCCCGGTCTTCACGGCCTGCACGCCGATGTCGTCGACGACGCTGCGGTACTGGGCGCGTACGGCCTCCTCCGGCAGCTCCCAGGCGCCCTGCACGCCCAGGGAGTTCTGCGCGGTGACGGCCGTGAGGACGCTCATGCCGTGGACGCCGAGGGCGAGCATGGTCTTCAGGTCGGCCTGGATGCCGGCGCCGCCGCCGGAGTCGGACCCGGCGACGGTGAGCACCCGCGGCGGGGCCTGGCGGGTCATTCGCCTTCTCCGTACGGGCCGCCGAAGTGGTCCCAGCCGCCGGTGGTGTGCCAGGGCGCGCCGTCGACGGTGACCTGCGGCAGGGCGGAGGGGTGGAGGACCCCGCCGATCACCTTCCAACGGGCGGGCAGTTTCACGTCGGGCGGGAACGTGGCGACGATCGCGTGGTCCTCTCCCCCGGTGAGCACCCACTGCAGCGGGTCGACGCCGACGGCCTGGCCGATGTCGTTCATCTGCGTGGGGATGTCGATGGCGCCGGAGCGCAGGTCGATGCGGACCTTGCTGGCCTCCGCGATGTGCCCGAGGTCCGCGATGAGGCCGTCGCTGACGTCGCACATGGCGGTCGCGCCGAGGCCGGCGGCGGCGGGACCGGCGTGGTACGGCGGCTCCGGCCGGCGGTGCGCCTCGACGAACGCGCGCGGAGAGCGGAAGCCGCGGGAGAGGACCGCGTACCCGGCGGCGGACCAGCCGAGCCAGCCGGTGTAGGCGACGACGTCGCCGGGCTGGGCGCCGCCGCGGGTGACGGGCTCGTGGTTGCGCAGGTCCCCGAGGGCGGTGATGGACACGGTGATCGTGTCGCCGCGCACCACGTCGCCGCCGACGACGGCGGCTCCGGCGACCTGGCACTCGTCGCGCAGCCCGTCCATGAGCTCGGTGGGCCAGGTGGCGGGGAGTTCGGCGGGGACGACCAGGCCGAGGAGGAGCGCGGTGGGGACGGCGCCCATGGCGGCGATGTCCGCGAGGTTCTGGGCGGCGGCCTTGCGCCCCACGTCGTACGCGGTGGACCAGTCGCGGCGGAAGTGGCGGCCCTCCAGCAGGATGTCCGTGCTGGCGACGACGCGCCGGTCGGGTGCGGCCACGACGGCGGCGTCGTCCCCCGGCCCGACCCGTACCGCCGGGGTGGTGGTGAGCCGGGACGTGAGCTCCCTGATGAGCCCGAACTCCCCGAGCTCGCCGACAGTGCCCTTCACCGAGGTTCACCTCTCCATGTCGTCGTGGGCCCGCCGTGCGACCGGCTGGTCCTCGTGCGGTTGCGGTCGCGAGCCGTCACTGCTGTAGGTACGGTCATCGAGACGGGCGGAGCCGTCAACTTCTGTCTTTCGCGCGCCGTGCTCCGGGGCACCCCGGCCCGGTGGTCTCCCCGCCGCGCGCGGCGACGCGATACCGTGGCGTCCCTTTCTCCCTGGGTCCTCCCAGCCCAGGATGATCCCCGCGGCCGCCCTGGAGGTTTCGTGGTACAGGCGTACATCCTGATTCAGACCGAGGTGGGGAAGGCGTCGCTGGTCGCCGATACCATCGCGAAGATCCCCGGCGTGATCCAGGCCGAGGACGTGACGGGCCCGTACGACGTGATCGTGCGCGCCCAGGCGGACACGGTCGACGAGCTGGGCCGCATGGTCGTCGCCAAGGTCCAGCAGGTGGAAGGCATCACCCGTACCCTGACCTGCCCGGTCGTCCACCTGTAGCCCCCGTCTACGCTGAGCCGGTGAAGTCCTCCCACCGGTTTTCCCGCCTGCCCGCCGCGGCCGGCGCCGTCGCCGCGGCCGTGCTGCTGGCGACGGCCCCGGGCTGCGCCACGACGGACGCGAAGACGCCGGTCCCGGTTCCGAGTCCGGCCGCGGAGGAGGCCGCGTACTGCCGGGCACTGCACCAGGAGCTTCCGGACGCGGTCGCGGGTCTGCGCCGGAGCGCGGCGGAGCCGCGTTCCGAACTGACCGCCGTGTGGGGGGACGGGGCGATCGTACTGCGCTGCGGGGTGCCCCGGCCCGCCAGGATGGACGATCCGCAGGCGGAGGCGATCGAGGCGGACGGCGTCAACTGGCTGCTGGAACAGCGGGAGGGCACCGGGCCGCGCTTCACCACCACCTACCGGAAGGCGTACGTGGAGCTGTCGCTCGACGAGCGGTTCGCGCACGACGCCGGCCCGCTGGCCGCGTTCGCCGGGCCCGTGGGCAGGGCCGTCCCGCCGAGCCTCTGAGGCGGCCCGTGCGGCGGGGTGCCGGGCGCGGTCCGTCCGCGCGGCCCCGCCGCCGGGGGCCTAGCGCAGTCCGGTCGGGCGGCGCAGGGCGGCCTGGACGAGGCGGTCGACCAGCTCGGGGTAGTCGACGCCGCTCGCCTCCCACATCCGCGGGTACATCGAGATCGGGGTGAAGCCCGGCATGGTGTTGATCTCGTTGATGACGAACTCGCCGTCGTCGGTGAGGAAGAAGTCGGCGCGGACCAGTCCCTCGCAGGACGCCGCCTCGAACGCGGCGATCGCGAGCCGCTGCACCTCGGCGGTCTGCTCCGGGGTGATCGGGGCGGGCACGACGCCGGACGCCGAGTCGATGTACTTCGCCTCGAAGTCGTAGAAGTCGTGGTCGCCGACGGGCGGGATCCAGGCGGGGGCGCTGGCGCGCGGGCCGTCCTCGAACTCCAGGACGCCGCACTCGATCTCGCGGCCGGTGAGCAGCGACTCGACGAGGACCTTCGGGTCGTGGCGGCGGGCCTCGGCGAGGGCGGCGTCGAGACCGGACTCGTCGTCGACCTTGGTGATGCCGATGGAGGAGCCGGCGCGGGCGGGCTTCACGAACAGCGGCCAGCCGTGCTCGGCGGCGAAGTCGGTGACCTTCCGGCGGGCGGCCGCGGGGTCCCGGTCCCACTCGCGGGGGCGGACGACCTCGTACGGGCCGACGGGCAGGCCGAAGGAGGTGAAGACGCGCTTCATGTACTCCTTGTCCTGGCCGACGGCGGAGGCGAGGACGCCCGCGCCGACGTAGGGAACCCCGGCGAGCTCCAGGAGGCCCTGGAGGGTGCCGTCCTCGCCGTACGGGCCGTGGAGCACGGGGAAGACGACGTCGACCTCGCCCAGGGCCTTCGGGACGGAGCTGGGCTCCGTGTAGACGACCTCCCGGCTGGTGGGGTCGGCGGAGAGCACGACGCTGCCCTCGCCGGGCTCGGCGAGGTCGTCGACGCTGGGCAGCGCGCGGTCGGCGATGGCCATCCGCTCCGGGGCGTCGGCGGTCAGCGCCCAGCGGCCGTCCGTGGTGATGCCGATGGGCAGCACGTCGTACTTCGTCCGGTCGATGGCGCGCAGGACGGCGCCGGCCGTGACGACGGAGATGGCGTGCTCGGAGCTGCGTCCGCCGAAGACGACGGCCACGCGCGGCTTACGCCCGGGGCTGGTGGGGAGGTTCTCGCTGCTCATATCGCGACGAGCGTACCCGCTCACCGGGGCTCCGTCAGCGCCGCTCGGGCTTGGCGCTCCGGGACATCAGCTCCTTGAGCGCCACCATCGGCGGCTTTCCCTCGTGGACGATGCCGACGACGGTCTCGGTGATCGGCATGTCGACACCGTGCCGGCGGGCGAGGTCGAGGACGGACCGGCAGGACTTGACGCCCTCGGCGGTCTGCCGGGTGACGGCGATCGTCTCCTCCAGCGTCATGCCCTTGCCGAGGTTGAAGCCGAAGGTGTGGTTGCGGGACAGCGACGAGGAGCAGGTCGCGACCAGGTCGCCGAGGCCGGCGAGGCCGGAGAAGGTCAGCGGGTCGGCCCCCATGGCGAGGCCGAGCCGGGTGGTCTCGGCGAGGCCGCGGGTGATGAGGGAGCCCTTGGCGTTGTCGCCGAGGCCCATGCCGTCGGCGATGCCGACGGCGAGGCCGATGACGTTCTTGACGGCGCCGCCCAGTTCGCAGCCGACCACGTCGGTGTTGGTGTAGGGGCGGAAGTACGGGGTGTGGCAGGCGGCCTGGAGCCGCCGGGCGACGGCCTCGTCCCGGCAGGCGACGACGGAGGCGGCCGGCATGCGGGCCACGATCTCCTTGGCGAGGTTGGGGCCGGTGACGACGGCGACGCGGTCGGCGGAGACCCCGGCGACCTCCTGGATCACCTCGCTCATCCGCTCGCAGGTGCCGAGTTCGATGCCCTTCATCAGGGAGACGAGGACGGTGCCGGGGGCGAGCCGCGGCGCCCAGGCGGCGAGGTTGCCGCGGAGGGTCTGGGAGGGGATGGCGAGCACCGTGAAGTCGGCGCCGGCGGCGGCCTCGACGGGGTCGCTGGTGGCGCGGAGGTTCGCGGGCAGCGTGACGTCGGGGAAGTAGTCGGGGTTGGTGCGCGTGGTGTTGATGGCGTCGGCGACCTCGGGGCGGCGGCCCCAGAGGGTGACGTCGCAGCCGGCGTCGGCGAGGACCATGCCGAAGGCCGTACCCCACGAGCCGGTTCCGAAGACGGCGGCCTTGACGGGGCGTGTCACTTGACTCCCTCCCCCGCGGCCCCGCGGCGCTGCTCCAGCCGGGCCCTGCGGTGGTCGTACGGCTCGTCGGGGGCCTTCTCGCCCCGGATGTCCTCCAGGAGCGCGGTGATGGCCTTCATGATCTCCTCGGTGGCCTCGCGGAGCACCTCGTTGGTGGGTTCCACCCCGTGGAACCGGGAGAGGTCGACGGGGGGGCCGGCGACGACGGTCAGCGTCTTGCGCGGGAAGAGGCGGACCTTGTTCTCCTTGGCGTAGGGCGGCATCGCCAGGTTGGCGCCCCACTGGGCGACGGGGATGACGGGCGCCTTGGTGAGGAGGGCGACGCGGGCGGCGCCGGTCTTGCCGGCCATGGGCCACATCTCGGGGTCGCGGGTGAGGGTGCCCTCGGGGTAGAAGGCGACGCACTCGCCCCGCTCGATGGCGGCGACGGCGGCACGGAAGGCGTCCAGGGCGTTGGTCGTCTCGCGGTAGACGGGGATCTGCCCGGTGCCGCGGAGCATCATGCCGACGAAGGAGCCCTTGAAGAGGCCGGCCTTCGCCAGGAAGCGCGGTACGCGTCCGGTGTTGTACTGGAAGTGCGCGTACGACAGCGGGTCGAGATACGAGTTGTGGTTCACGGCCGTGATGAATCCGCCGTCAGCCGGAATGTGCTCCATTCCGCGCCAGTCCCGCTTGAACAGAACCACCAGTGGCGGTTTTGCGATGACCGCCGCCAGGCGGTACCAGAAGCCGATTCTGCGGCGGGACACGCGGACACCTTCCTGTGGTACTCGTCTTGCCGGGGGTCAAGTGTCGCCCCAGGCCCCTGGTCTGTCGAGAACACCGTACGCCCCGCCCTCCGGGCCGGCTCTCCCGGTCGTGACCGGTCGCGCCACAATGGCCGGGATGGAGACGGACGGAGAGCGGGCAGCGGGCGCCGGCGGGCGGGGTCTGGCTGCCACGCCCTGGTCGCTGGTGGTTCCGCTGAAACCCCTTGCCCTGGCGAAGACCAGGCTCGCGGGGGCGGTCGGCCCGCCGGAGCGGCGGCGGCTGGCGCTGGCGTTCGCGCAGGACACGGTGGCAGCGGCGCTGGCCTGCGGGGCGGTGCGGGATGTGGTGGTCGTCACGGACGACCCGGTGGCCGCGTCGCGGCTGGCCGCGCTGGGCGCCGGGGTCGTACCGGACCGGCCGGGGGCGGGGCTCAACGCGGCGCTGGCGTACGGGGCGGAGGCGGTGCGGGCGCGGCGGCCGGGGGCCGCGGTGGCGGCGCTGAACGCGGACCTCCCGGCGCTGCGCCCGGCGGAACTGGGGCGGGTCCTGGCGGTCGCGGGGCGTTTTCCGCGGGCTTTTCTGGCGGATGCCGCAGATATCGGTACGACTTTTCTGTCGGCGGCGCCGGGAAAGGAATTGCGTCCGGCTTTCGGGGGTGCCTCGCGGCTGCGGCATTTGTCGTCGGGCGCGGTGGAAATCCGGCTCGGCGGTGTCGTGTCCGTCCGGCGGGACGTGGACACGGAGGCGGACCTGCGGGCGGCGCTGGAGCTGGGCGTGGGGCGGTGCACGGCACGGCTGTGCCGGGCGGGGATCCTCCCGGCGGGGTAGCCGGATAGGCTGCGGTGCATGCAGGCGACCGCGTACACGTACGACCCCGAGACCCGCACCGGCAGCGTGCTGCTCGACGACGGCACCCCGGTGGAGTTCGACGCGGAGGCGTTCGACGCGGGCGGGCTGCGGCTGCTGCGGTCCGGGCAGCGGGTGCGGATCGAGACGGAGGGCGAGGGCGGGGCCCTGCGGATCACGCTGGTGACGCTGCAGACGTTCTGAGACGGCTCCCGGCGGCGCCCCGGCGACACCGCGGGCCGGGCTTCCCCCGAGGGAAGCCCGGCCCCGCGTGTGAGTGGCCCGGCGGGCGGTCGCGTCGCCGGCGGGTGCCCCTTCGCCGTCGCGCCGCTTACTTGTTCCTCGCCGCCGTGGCCTTCTTGGCCGCGGTGGTCTTGCGTGCCGTGGTCTTCTTGGCGGGCGCCTTCTTGGCGGTGGCCTTCTTGGCGGGCGCGGTCTTCTTCGCCGTGGCCTTCTTCGCCGCGGGCGTGGTCGCGGTCTTCGCGGGGGTCGCCTTCTTCGCGGTGGTGGCCTTCTTCGCCGCGGTCGCGGTGGTCTTCTTGGCCGCGGCGGTGGTGGTCTTCTTGGCCGCCGCCGTCGTCTTCCTGGCGGGGGCGGTCTTCTTCGCCGCGGCCTTCTTCGCGGCGGCCTTCTTGGTGGCGGCCTTGGCGATGGTGGGCGGCGCGCCCGAGAGGCTGCCCTTGGGGGCCTTCTTGACGGCGACCTCGCCGCCCTTGGGCAGCTTCTTGGTGCCGCTGACCAGGTCCTTGAAGCCCTGGCCGGCGCGGAAGCGCGGAACGGAGGTCTTCTTGACCCGTACGCGCTCACCGGTCTGCGGGTTGCGGGCGTAGCGGGCCGGACGCTCGACCTTCTCGAACGAGCCGAAGCCGGTGACCGAGACCCGGTCGCCGGCGACCACCGCACGGACGATCGCGTCGAGTACCGCGTCGACGGCGTCGGCGGCCTGCTGCCGGCCGCCCATCTTGTCGGCAATCGCTTCTACGAGCTGCGCCTTGTTCACGTCTTCCCCTTCGGAGACATTGCCGGAACGAAAGTGTTCAAGCGTTTTCGCACGTTAGGCAGATATATACCGCAAATCAAACACGAAACGGGCTAATCACCCTTGTGCCGCAACGCAGTAGCCGTTCGCGGACTTCCGGGCGGTCAGTCCCCTTCAGGGAATCGGCCCTCGTCGAGGTCCTTCAACAACCGGTCGAGACGCCGCGCCGCGTCCGCGAGATCGTGCTTCGCCGCGGCCGTGATGACCAGCAGCTTCCGGGACAGCGCCATCCTTACGCCCTCCGGGACTTGCAGTGCGCGCACTCGGGAGTGCGCTTCTTTCAGCCGGGCTGCGACCGCCTCGTAGAGCTCGAGTTGGCTGTCGCGTTCCATGCGCCGATTGTGCCATCTGGGGCGAGTTGTCGCCTGCGTAGGGGGTAACTGACGTGATCCAGCGGTGTTTCGGGGCATGCCCGGGTGCCTTCCGTGCGGCACTCCCCGTTTGCCCAACCTCCCAGGTCATAAACCGAGTTGGCGTCGATTCGGCGGCCTCGGGAGGGCCGCCGGAGGGGGGTCGACCCAGGGCGCGCGGCGTCAGCCGGATGGCGGCGCGGGCACTCCCCCGGGGTGTCGTGAGGGGCGTTTTCACGCCAGTTGGACACGGGCGTGCCCCCGGCCGCTGGGCGGCCGGGGGCACGGGGTGTCGCACGGGGCCGGGGCCCCGGCGGGGTCAGACCGGGAGGGTGCGCGGCTTGTACGAGGGGCGCTTGGCCTCGTACGCGGCGATGTCCGCCTCGTTCTGGAGGGTGATGCTGATGTCGTCGAGTCCGTTGAGCAGCCGCCAGCGGGCGTTCTCGTCGAGTTCGAAGTCGGCGGTGACGCCTTCGGCGCGGACCTGGCGGGCGACGAGGTCGACGGTGATCTCGGCCTGCGGGTCGGCCTCGGTCAGCTCCCACAGGGCGTCGACGGTCTTCTGGTCGAGCACCACCGTGAGCAGGCCGTTCTTCAGCGAGTTGCCGCGGAAGATGTCGGCGAAGCGGGAGGAGAGGACGGTTTTGAAACCGTAGTTCTGCAGGGCCCAGACGGCGTGCTCGCGGGAGGAGCCGGTGCCGAAGTCGGGGCCGGCGACGAGGACGGTGGCACCCTGCCGCTCGGGGCGGTTGAGGATGAACTCGGGGTCTTTGCGCCAGGCCTCGAAGAGGCCGTCCTCGAACCCGTCGCGGGTGACCTTCTTGAGCCAGTGCGCGGGGATGATCTGGTCGGTGTCCACGTTGCTGCGGCGCAGCGGGACGGCGCGGCCGGTGTGCGTGGTGAATGCTTCCATGGTTCTTCAGACCCCCGCGGGAGTGGTGGCGTCGGACAGGTCGGCCGGGGAGGCCAGGTGGCCGAGGACCGCGGTGGCGGCGGCGACCTGCGGCGAGACGAGGTGGGTGCGGCCGCCCTTGCCCTGCCGCCCCTCGAAGTTGCGGTTGGAGGTGGACGCGGAGCGCTCGCCGGGGGCGAGTTGGTCGGGGTTCATGCCCAGGCACATGGAGCAGCCGGCGTGCCGCCATTCGGCGCCGGCCTCCTTGAAGACCTTGTCCAGCCCCTCGTCGACGGCCTGGAGGCCGACGCGGGCGGAGCCGGGGACGACCAGCATCCTTACGCCGTCGGCGATTTTGCGGCCTTCGAGGACGGCGGCGGCGGCGCGCAGGTCCTCGATGCGGCCGTTGGTGCAGGAGCCGACGAAGACGGTGTCGACCTTGATGTCGCGCAGGGGCTGTCCGGCGGTGAGGCCCATGTACTCCAGGGCCTTCTCGGCGGCGAGCCGCTCCGAAGCGTCTTCGTACGAAGCGGGGTCGGGGACGGACGCCGAAAGGGGTGCGCCCTGGCCGGGGTTGGTGCCCCAGGTGACGAACGGGGACAGCTCGGCGGCGTCGATGACGACCTCGGCGTCGAAGACGGCGTCGTCGTCGGTGCGCAGGGTCTTCCAGTACGCGACGGCGGCGTCCCAGTCGGCGCCCTCGGGGGCGTGCGCGCGGCCCTTGAGGTACGCGAAGGTGGTCTCGTCGGGGGCGATCATGCCCGCGCGGGCGCCGGCCTCGATGGACATGTTGCAGATGGTCATCCGGGCCTCCATCGAGAGCTTCTCGATGGCGGAGCCGCGGTACTCCAGGACGTAGCCCTGGCCGCCGCCGGTGCCGATCTTCGCGATGATCGCCAGGATGAGGTCCTTGGCGGTGACGCCGTCGGGCAGCTCGCCGTCGATGGTGATGGCCATGGTCTTGGGACGGGCCATGGGCAGCGTCTGCGTGGCCAGGACGTGCTCGACCTGGGAGGTGCCGATGCCGAAGGCGAGCGCGCCGAAGGCACCGTGCGTGGAGGTGTGGGAGTCGCCGCAGACCACGGTCGTGCCGGGCTGGGTCAGGCCCAGCTGGGGGCCGACGACGTGGACGACGCCCTGCTCGACGTCGCCGAGCGGGTGGAGGCGCACGCCGAACTCCGCGCAGTTCTTGCGCAGGGTCTCCAACTGGGCGCGGGAGACGGGATCGGCGATGGGCTTGTCGATGTCGAGGGTCGGGGTGTTGTGGTCCTCGGTGGCGATGGTCAGGTCGAGCCGCCGCACCTGTCGGCCGCTCTTGCGGAGGCCGTCGAAGGCCTGGGGGCTGGTCACCTCGTGCAGCAGGTGCAGATCGATGAAGAGGAGGTCGGGCTCGCCCTCGGCGCGCCGGACGACGTGGTCGTCCCAGACCTTCTCCGCGAGTGTCCTACCCATCGCTTTCCCTCCGGCCGGCGGGTGAGCCGGCGATCTAGAGACATCTGCGCCGGCGCCCGGGTCTCCCCGTGATTCCACGTTGTGGACGGCGGCAGCGGACCGTGGATCCCGGGCCGCCCCTCCAGGTTGGCAAGATCCCGGGAAAATTGAACTTGCGTTTCACAGAGTGAGACGCGAGTATCGTTGCATGGACAACTCTAGCGGCGTCGGCGTTCTCGACAAGGCAGCTCTGGTTCTGAGCGCTCTGGAGTCCGGTCCGGCCACCCTCGCCGGGCTGGTCGCGGCGACCGGGCTCGCACGGCCCACGGCCCACCGTCTGGCCGTGGCACTGGAACACCACCGGATGGTGGCGAGGGACATGCAGGGACGATTCATCCTGGGCCCGCGGCTGGCCGAGCTGGCCGCCGCGGCCGGTGAGGACCGTCTGCTGGCCACGGCGGGCCCGGTGCTCACGCACCTGCGCGACGTGACGGGCGAGAGCGCGCAGCTCTACCGGCGCCAGGGCGACATGCGCATCTGCGTGGCGGCGGCGGAGCGGCTGTCGGGCCTGCGGGACACGGTCCCCGTGGGCTCGACGCTCACGATGAAGGCCGGCTCGTCGGCGCAGATCCTCATGGCCTGGGAGGAGCCCGAGCGGCTGCACCGGGGCCTGCAGGGCGCCCGTTTCACGGCGACGGCCCTGTCGGGCGTACGGCGCCGCGGCTGGGCCCAGTCGATCGGCGAGCGGGAGCCGGGGGTCGCGTCCGTCTCGGCGCCCGTGCGGGGCCCGTCGAACCGGGTGGTGGCCGCGGTGTCCGTGTCGGGTCCGATCGAGCGCCTGACCCGCCACCCGGGCCGGATGCACGCCCAGGCCGTCATCGACGCGGCCTCCCGCTTGTCCGAGGCGCTGCGCCGCTCGGGCTGAGCACCCGCTCGTACCTGTCCATGATCCTTCTGACATCCCCGGCTCACCGCTTCAACGCCGCAGCGGTGGGCCGGAGTTGTGTGTGGTGCTGGTCGTTTCGCGTCGGCAACGCGAGGAAGCCCTCCCCTGCTGGGGAGGGCTTCCTCGTGTGGTACCCCCGACCGGATTCGAACCGGCGCTACCGCCTTGAGAGGGCGGCGTGCTAGGCCGCTACACAACGGGGGCGTGGATCACTCGCGTGAACCCGCTGGCCTACCTGGACTCGAACCAAGACTAACTGAACCAGAATCAGTCGTGCTGCCAATTACACCATAGGCCACTGGTGGTTTAGACCAGTTGGTACCCCCGACCGGATTCGAACCGGCGCTACCGCCTTGAGAGGGCGGCGTGCTAGGCCGCTACACAACGGGGGCCCTAGCGATCCTGCATCGTGATCATCGGGTGCGACCCTGATGATCCCGCGGGAAGGATCTGTACCCCCGACCGGATTCGAACCGGCGCTACTGCCTTGAGAGGGCAGCGTGCTAGGCCGCTACACAACGGGGGCTTTGCAGATGAGCTCTGCGAGCTGGCCTACCTGGACTCGAACCAAGACTAACTGAACCAGAATCAGTCGTGCTGCCAATTACACCATAGGCCACCGGAACGCAACCCCCGAGGGAGATCTTGTTCGGCTCGCGCTCCGGGCTTCCGGCCTTTCGGCCCGCTTCCCTCGGCGCAGGAAGAACATTACCCGAAGGTGTCCGGCGCTCCAAAACGGGTATCGCCGCGGAGCAGCGCGGGAAGCTGGTGGAGGTCCGTGATCCGGGCCAGCTCGGGGCGTCCGCCGAGGCCCGAGCGGTCCAGCCAGACCCCGAGGAGGCCCGCCTCGGCGGCGCCCCGGGCGTCGATGTCGGGCTGGTCCCCCACGTACGCGACCTCGCCGGGGGCCAGGCCGAGCCTGTCGCACGCGGCGTGGAAGGCGGCGGCGTCGGGCTTGGACACGCCGATGTCGGCGGCGCAGAGCACCGCCTCGAACCGATCCCGCACGCCGAGGACGCGGAGCTTGCGGTCCTGGTTGAGGAGGGAGGAGTTCGACAGGACGGCGTGCCGGTACTCGGCGGCGAGGACGTCCAGCACGGGGACGGTGTCCGGGAACAGCTCCCAGGCGGCCTCGTAGTGCGCCAGGTACCGCTCGAACCAGGCGTCCGCCTCGTCGTCGCCCAGCGGGGCGCCGAGGAACGTGCGGACCCGGTCCCGCCGCTGCTCCTCCCAGGACGTCTCTCCGGCGGCGAACCGCGCCCAGTGCAGCACGGTCGCCTCCCGCCACCGCCGCAGGGCCTCCTCGGTGCCGCCGAACACC
Source organism: Streptomyces tamarix (assembly GCF_032423885.1). Classification (NCBI taxonomy): domain Bacteria; kingdom Bacillati; phylum Actinomycetota; class Actinomycetes; order Kitasatosporales; family Streptomycetaceae; genus Streptomyces; species Streptomyces tamarix. Next base: position 106,478 of record NZ_JAWCTQ010000020.1, read on the forward strand.
CCGTCCAGCCCCTCGTCCCGCAGGTGCCGGCGCATCCCGGCCCGGTCGGCGGTGGCGTAGTCGAAGATCGTGTCGTCGATGTCCCAGAGGACCGCGCGGATCGCCATACGGCGACGGTACCGCCGGAAGGGGGCCCGGCCGGGGGCCAGGGGTCACCTCCCGGAAGACGCCGTGCCGGCGCCCCCAGGACCGCGCGGATCGCCATACGGCGACGGTACCGCCGGAGAGGGGGCCCGGCCGGGGGCGCGTGCCGGGGCCGGGAAAGGCCGTGGGGGCGGCGGCCGTCGTGGCCGCCGCCCCCACGGAGCGTGTCCGATCGCCTACGGGGCGAGCTTCGCCAGGGCCGCGTCGATGCGGGCCAGGGTCTTCTCCCTGCCGAGGACCTCCAGGGACTCGAAGAGGGGCAGGCCGACCGTGCGGCCGGTGACGGCGACGCGGACCGGGGCCTGGGCCTTGCCGAGCTTCAGGCCGTGCTCCTCGCCCGCCTTCAGGACGGCGTCCTTCAGGGACTCGGGGCTCGTCCAGTCCGCGGCCTCCAGCTCGGCGCGGGCCGTGGTGAGCAGGGCCGCCGGGTCGCCCTTCATCGCCTTCTGCCAGGACGCCTCGTCCTCGACCGGCTCCTTCAGGAAGAGGAAGTCGACGTTCTGGGTGATCTCGGAGAGGACCGTCAGGCGCGTCTGGGCGTGCGGGGCGATCCGCTCCCACGCCTCGCGGTCGAAGTCCTCGGGCGCCCAGGGGGCGTGCGGGGCCCGGAGCCAGGGCTCGCAGGCGGCGATGAACGCCTGGACGTCCAGCATGCGGATGTGGTCGGCGTTGATCGCTTCGGCCTTCTTCAGGTCGAAGCGCGCCGGGTTGGCGTTGACGTCCGCGACGTCGAACTTCTCGATCATCTGCGGGATCGTGAAGACGTCCTGGTCCGCGGAGAAGGACCAGCCGAGGAGCGACAGGTAGTTCAGCAGGCCCTCGGGGAGGAAGCCGCGCTCCCGGTACAGGTTCAGGGAGGACTGCGGGTCGCGCTTGGACAGCTTCTTGTTGCCCTCGCCCATGACGTACGGCAGGTGGCCGAACTCCGGGACGGACTTCGCGACGCCCAGGTCGATCAGCGCCTTGTACAGGGCGATCTGGCGCGGGGTGGAGGACAGCAGGTCCTCGCCGCGCAACACGTGCGTGATCTCCATCAACGCGTCGTCGACCGGGTTGACCAGCGTGTACAGCGGGGCGCCGTTGGCGCGGACGATGCCGTAGTCCGGGACGTTGTCCGGGGTGAAGGTCAGCTCGCCGCGGACCAGGTCGCGGAAGGTGATCGGCTCGTCGGGCATGCGGAAGCGGACGATCGCGGCGCGGCCCTCCGCCTCGTACGCGGAGACCTGCTCGGCGGTGAGGTCGCGGCAGTGGCCGTCGTACCCGGAGGGCTTGCCGGCGGCGCGGGCGGCCTCGCGGCGCTCGTCCAGCTCCTCGGCGGTGCAGTAGCAGCGGTACGCGTAGCCGCCCTCGAGGAGCCGGTCGGCGACGTCCCGGTAGATGTCCGTGCGCTGCGACTGGCGGTACGGCGCGTGGGGGCCTCCGACCTCGGGGCCCTCGTCCCAGTCGAGGCCGAGCCAGCGCATGGCGTCGAGGAGCTGCTGGTAGGACTCCTCCGAGTCGCGGGCCGCGTCGGTGTCCTCGATGCGGAAGACCATGGTGCCGCCGTGGTGCCGGGCGAAGGCCCAGTTGAACAGGGCGGTGCGGACCAGGCCCACGTGGGGGTTGCCGGTCGGCGAGGGACAGAAACGTACGCGGGGGGGTACCCCCTGCTCCAGCGGAGCCGAGAGCTTGGGGGAGTTCGCGTTAGCCACGCTTGATCACCTTGTTGGTGAGAGTGCCGATGCCTTCGATGGTGACGGCGACCTCGTCGCCGACGTTGAGGGGGCCGACCCCGGCGGGGGTGCCGGTGAGGATGACGTCACCGGGGAGCAGCGTCATGGCCTCGGTGATGTGGACGACCAGGTCCTCGATGGAGCGGATCATCTCGCTCGTACGACCGAGCTGGCGCTGCGCGCCGTTGACCGTGCACTGGATGGCCAGGTCGCTCGGGTCGAGGTCGGTCTCCACCCAGGGGCCCAGCGGGCAGGAGGTGTCGAAGCCCTTGGCGCGGGCCCACTGCTTCTCGCGCTTCTGGGCGTCGCGGGCGGTGACGTCGTTGGCGCAGGTGTAGCCGAAGACGACGTCCTTGACGCGCTCGCGCGGGACCTCGCGGCACATGCGGCCGATGACGACGGCGAGCTCGGCCTCGTGGTGCAGTTCGTTCGAGAAGGAGGGGTACTCGATGGCGTCGCCGGAGCCGATCACCGAGGTGGTGGGCTTGAAGAAGGCGACGGGTACCTCCGGGACCTCGTTGCCGAGCTCCGCGGCGTGCTCCGCGTAGTTGCGGCCGATGGCCACGACCTTGTTGGGGAGCACCGGCGGCAGGAGCCTGACCTTGCTCAGCGGGACCTTCGTACCGCTGAGTTCGAAGTCGGTGTACGGAATGCCCTTGATGATGTCGAGGACGAGGTCACCCTCTGCGCCGGGGGCGCTCCCACCCTCGACCGCGCCGAAGGCGACATTGCCGTCGATGGAGAATCTGGCGATGCGCACGGATGCGTGTGCCCCTCACTGAGCTGGCTGGAGTCTGACGCTCCAGGCTAACGCGGGAGGGGCGGGGGACCTGCCCTACGGTGGTGCGCGCTCCCCGCTCGCGGGCCGCGCGCACCGGCGGCGTCAGCGCTCCGCGGGGGCCGGGGCCTCCATCAGGACCGTGCGGCGCGGGTTGGCGGTGACGGAGGGCAGCCCGGTCGCCTGCTCCGGCAGGGCGCCGCGCTCCAGCCCGGCCGCGTCCCCCAGGTGGGCGAGGGTGGTACGGCGGGGGTTGGCGGTGCTGCGGATCGTCATCGTCGTCTTCACGGTGGCTTCAGACCTCGTCGCTCGGCGTTGCTCGGCTCGGGTGGACGCGGGGCGCCCTTGACGGGCGGCCCGTCCTCGGTAACGCGTCAGGCTAAACATCGTGTTCCCCGCCAATACCGCGAAGAGGCCGCCGTTGGCATGTGAGTTTGCTCACCACCGACCACGCAAGTCGGACATTCCGGATGATCGACCGGGGTGACGAAAAGGGACATCACGCCACTGAACGCTTTATTCCGCCGCTGATCATCTCGACTGGGGCACCCTCCACGCGTAAGCGACTCGTTCGAGAAAGTCCGTTTCCTCCCTGATAGCTTTCTACTGCATGTGAGTGAGTCATCACACCTGGTGACCCCGTTCGCGGGGCCGGCCACCGCCCTTGTTGGAGATCCGGCACTGTGCTGGAATTCCACGCACCGCCGCGATGGAGACCGGCGAGCTGGGGCGCAAAGGCAGCGCCGAGCGGCGGTGGGGAAGGGGGATTCCGCGCCGGTCACCGACGACCACCGAGGGGCGCACTCGCGCTCCCACGACGCCGACACCGTCCTGTCCGTTCGCGCGGAGGGACGCCTGGTCCAGAGGTTGCGACGCTAGTGCAGGGACGTTTCAAGAGGGATGGCAGCGCTGCGGCGGAACAGGAGCCGCGCGGCGGGACCGACCGCGGCTCCTCGCCCCAGCACACCCACGACCCGGGACCGGCGGTCGCCGGGAACGGCGGCGGCCGCTCCGGCCGCGCGGCAGGCGCGGCGGCCGGGGCCGAGGCGGCAGGTGCGGCGGGCGGCGGCAAGGGCGGGAAGCCCGGGCGGCGCGACAAGGCGGGCAGGTCGGCCAAGCCGGGGAAGGAACCGAAGGCCGCGGCGCCGGGCGACACCGGCTCGCGAATAGCCCTGCGCAACTGGCGCATCAGCACCCGGCTCGTCTCCCTCCTGGCCCTGCCCGTGGTCGCCGCGACCTCGCTGGGCGGACTCCGCATCCAGGAGTCGATGGAGAACATGGAGCAGCTGGACCACATGCAGCTGCTCACCAAGCTCACCCGCGAGGCGCACCACCTCGCGCAGGCGCTCCAGGAGGAGCGCGACCTGTCGGCGGGCCCGAAGGCCAACGGCTACGCCGACGACAACCTGACGATCAAGACGCCGCGCGACAAGACCGACGCGGCGCAGCGGGCGTTCCTGAACGCCACCGACGAGATCGGCGACACCCAGGAGGACGAGGCGCTGGCGAGCATCCGCGCCAACGTCACCCAGATCGCCAACCAGGTCGTCACGCTCGGCACGATCCGCAAGGACGCCTACGCCAAGAACCAGATGTCCTCCGCGACGGTCGGCAAGTACAACCGGCTCATCGAGTCGCTGCTCACCCTGTCGCAGGACATGGCGCAGGCCACCAGCAACCCCGAGATGATCAAGCGCACCCGCGCGCTGGCGGCGTTCTCGTCCGCCAAGGAGTACGCCTCCATGCAGCGGGCGATCATCGCCGCCGCCCTGCCCAAGACGACGAAGAACAAGGCGAAGCTCAACGAGAACGACCGGCAGTACGCCGAGGACGCCCGCGTCAACGAGAACGCGGCCCTCAAGTCGTTCCGCTCGATCTACGAGTCGGCCGGCGGGGACGCCACCGACCTGCTCGGCCCGCTGAACTCGGGCAACCCCTCGATCCAGGCCGCCGACCAGTACGCGGACCGCGTGCTGCGCGAGCCGAACGGGCTCGAGCGGGCCGAGACCCGTACGTTCCTCGACTGGACCGACGAGGCCGAGACCAAGCTGCGCGCCATGGAGACCATCGAGGCCACGCTGCTGGGCGAGATGGAGAGCAAGGCCCGTGAGCTGCGCCAGGAGGCGCAGCGCGACGCGATCGTCAACGGCGCCCTGATCATCCTGGTCCTCGGCGTCTCGCTGATCGGCGCCTTCGTGGTGGCCCGCTCCATGATCACGTCGCTGCGGCGGCTCCAGGACACCGCCACCAGGGTCGCCCAGGAGCGGCTGCCCCAGCTGGTCAAGCAGCTCTCCGAGGCCGACCCGCAGGACGTCGACACGTCCGTGGAGTCCGTCGGCGTGCACTCGCGCGACGAGATCGGCAAGGTGGCCGCGGCCTTCGACGACGTGCACCGCGAGGCGGTCCGCCTCGCCGCCGAGCAGGCCCTGCTGCGGGGCAACGTCAACGCGATGTTCACCAACCTCTCGCGCCGCTCCCAGGGCCTGATCCAGCGTCAGCTTTCGCTCATCTCCGAACTGGAGTCCCGCGAGGCCGACCCGGACCAGCTCTCCTCGCTGTTCAAGCTCGACCACCTCGCCACCCGCATGCGCCGCAACGGCGAGAACCTCCTCGTCCTCGCCGGCGAGGAGCCCGGCCGCCGGTGGACGCGGCCCGTGCCCCTCGTCGACGTGCTCCGCGCCGCCGCGTCCGAGGTGGAGCAGTACGAGCGCATCGAGCTCGCGTCCGTGCCGGCCACCGAGGTCGCCGGCCGCGTCGTCAACGACCTCGTGCACCTGCTGGCCGAGCTGCTGGAGAACGCCACGTCGTTCTCCTCGCCGCAGACCAAGGTGCGCGTCACCGGCCACGCGCTGCCCGACGGGCGCGTGCTGGTCGAGATCCACGACACCGGCATCGGCCTCTCTCCCGAGGACCTCGCCGCGATCAACGAGCGGCTCGCCTCGCCGCCCACCGTGGACGTCTCCGTCTCCCGCCGCATGGGTCTGTTCGTGGTCGGCCGCCTGTCGCTGCGGCACGGCATCCGGATCCAGCTGCGCCCCTCCGACTCCGGTGGTACGACCGCGCTGGTCATGCTGCCCGTGGACGTCACGCAGGGCGGCAAGAAGCCCGGTGGCCCCGGTGGTCCGGGCGGGCTGCCGCAGGGCGGCTCCGGCCAGGGCGGCCGGACCCCCGGCGGCCAGGGCGGGATGCCCGGCGGCGGACGGCCCGGTCCGGGCGGTCCCGGCCAGGGCGGCGCGCCGCAGAACCGGCTCGCCGCCGGCCTCGCCGGTGCGCGCGGCCAGGTCGGCGCCGCCGGCGGCGCCCGCGCCGCGCTGCCGGGCCGCGACGACCCGGGCGGGCGCCCGGGCGGCGCGCAGGGCGGTGCGCCGCAGGGCGGCGGGCTGTTCGGCGGGTCCCAGGGCGGGCAGCCCGGCCGGGACGGCCGCGGCCAGGGTGCCGGGTTCCCCGGTGCGTACGGGGACCAGGGCGGCCAGGCGCCGCAGGGCGGTCCGGCCCGGGGCGGTCCCGTTCAGGGCGGCGCGCCGCAGGGCGGTCCCGCCGCGCGGGACGGCATCCCGTCCCGCTCCGACGTGTGGCAGGGCGGCCAGGCCGGGCAGGCCCCGCAGGGCGGCCAGGGGCAGCAGCGCCAGCAGCAGCTCCCGCCCTCCGGCGGCCCGCGCGCCGAACTCCCCGGCGGCCCGCAGCGCTCCGCGCGGCCCCAGCCCGGCGGCTGGGCCGGCGACCAGGGTGTCCCGCGCTCCCCGCTGGACGTGCCGCGCGGCCACGAGGAGCACGAGGCGACCGGCCGGTTCGCGCGCCCGGCGGCGGACCACCAGGGCCCGGGCTCCACGGCCGAGTTCCCGCGCCCCGACTTCGACGGGCCGCGCCCGGACCCGGGCGTCCCGCAGGGCGGCCGGGAACCGCAGGACCCGGCGGCCACCGCGGCGATCCCGCGCCCGGACTTCGGCACCCCGCGCCCGGACTTCGACGCCCCGCGCCCGGACTTCGACGCCCCGCGCCAGCCGGTCGGCAGCCTGCCGCCCGCCGGCGCCGGCGACGGCCGCACGCCGCTGTACGACACGCTGGAGACCAACTGGTTCCACGGCCAGCAGGAGGGCCGGAACGGCGCCCCGCAGGGCCCGGCGCAGGACCAGGGTCAGGGTCAGGGCGGACGGCACCAGGGCCGCCCGGCCGGCGAGTCCTACCCGGCGCACGACCAGACGATGCCCACTCCGGTCGTACCGCAGCCACAGCAGCCCGCGTACGGCCGCCCGGCCCCGGCGGTGCCGCAGCGCGCCGGCCAAGCGCCGGGCCAGGGCCAGGGACCGGCCGGCCAAGGCCAGAACCAGGGCCGCGAGGCCGCGTCGACGGGCTGGCGTGCGACGCCCAACGACGAACTGGTCCGCCAGGCCGAGCGCGTGCGCAAGCCCGCGGCCGGCGGCGTCACGACCTCCGGCCTCCCCCGCCGGGTGCCGCGCGCCAACCTGGTGCCGGGCACGGCGCAGGAGCAGCCGCTCCAGTCCGGTCCGCAGGTCTCCCGGGCGCCCGACGACGTGCGGGGCCGTCTGACGAACCTGCGGCGCGGCATCCAGCAGGGACGTCAGGCCGGGTCCGGCAACACCGGCAGCTTCCATGTCGGCCCCACTCACCAGCAGGAGCGTGAGTTTTGAGCG
>NZ_JAWCTQ010000021.1:0-113699 GCF_032423885.1 Streptomyces tamarix
TCCCGGCGCCGGGACGGCCGGTGGTTGCGGCCGGTGGCGGGGCGGCCGGTAGGGGGACGGCCGGTGGCGGTGCGGTCGCGTCCGCCGGGCCGCCCGCCGCCGCGCCCCCGGAGCGCCACCGACCGTCCGCGCCGGTACGGCCGGCCCCGCCTCCCGGGCGGTGGCCCCGCGCGCCGCGCCGGTGCGGGCGGACCACCTCGGCGGGACCCCGCGGCGCCCTACGGGTGCCGGTGGGGGAGGAGGCGCCGGGCGCTGAGTGCCAGTGCCAGCTCCACCAGGTCGGCGGGGCGGCCCAGGGAGCGGCCGGTCAACTGCTCGCAGCGGCGCAGGCGGTTGAGGACCGTGTTGCGGTGGCAGTACAGGCGGGCACCGGCGCGGCGCGCCGAACCGTCGCACTCCAGCCAGACGGCCAGCGTGTCCAGGAGCAGATCGCGGTCGGCGGGGTCGAGGCGCAGCAGCGGGCCGAGCACCCGCTCGACGAGGGCCGCGCCCAGACCCGGCGAGGAGACGACGAGGGCGGCGGGCAGGTGGTCGTCGAGCAGGACGGTCCCGCCGTCCTCGGGGCAGATGCGCAGCGCGGTGTCCGCCAGCCGCCGCGCCTCCCCCACCGCGGCCAGGCCCTCCACCACCGCCCCCACCCCGACGCGGGTGCCGGGGGCGGCGCCCAGCCGCCGGGCGAGCGCGGCCAGGGCGCCGCGGCCGTCGCCGTCGTCCTCCTCGACGAGGACGATGCCGTACTCGGCCTCCGCCCCGACGTGCCAGTGCACCCGCGGGCCCGCCGTCGCGCCCGCCTCCGCCGGCCCGACCGCGCAGGCGGCCGGGTGCCCGCCGGACGCGACGGCGACGACCGCGTACCGGCCCCGCTCCGGCAGCCCCAGCACGGCCGCCGCCTCCGGCAGGTCCGCGATCCGGGTCGCGCCGTCGAGGAGCGCGCCGGCGGCCAGCCGCAGCCGGTTCTCGCGCCGCCACGTCAACTGCCGCTCCACCTGCCGGTACGCGTCGGCGACCAGCGTGCAGTGCTCGTCGACGAAGTTCCACACGTCACCGGCCACGTGCACCAGCAGCCGCACGTCGTCGGGCGCGCGACGCGACGTCTCCTCGACCAGCGCCTCCCAGACGAGCGACCCGCCCAACCGGAACGCGTGCAGCAGGGCGTCCAGCGGCATCCCCTCCTCGGCGCGCGCGGCCCCGATCCGCCACGAGGAGCGGCGCGCCGCCTCCCGCGCGGCCCGCGGGTCGAGCAGCGAGGCGATGCCGTGCCGCAGCGCGCGGTGGGCCTCCTGCCACGTGTGGCCCGGATCGCCCTCCACCGCCGCCCGGTACGCCGGTTCCCTCTCCCGCAGGACGGCGACCAGGTGGTCGGTGAGGTCCGGCAGGTCGTCCAGGAGGGCGCGGGCCGCCCGGTGCAGCACCGCGAGGGCGGCCCCGCCGTCCGTGGCGCGCCCCGCCGCGAGGGCCCGCGCGGGGCGCGGCTCCCGCGGCGGTGCCGGAACGTGCGGTCGTACGGCGTTGCGCATCGTGTCCCTCCCCGAGGTCGGTCGGTTCGGGGGCCGGCGGCGCCCCTGCTGCCCCAGGAAGAATGGCATACCGTCCGGTCGGTCCCTAGGGGTGTGCACGGGTCGGTTCCCCGGGCTCGGCGGGCTCCGCCGGGTGCGCCCGGTCGACGAGGCGGGCCAGGTCCACCCGCGACCGGACGCCCAGCACGGCGAAGACGTTGCGCAGGTGGTGGTCGACCGTGCGCGGGCTGAGCGACAGGCGCACCGCCACCTCGCGGTTGGTGGCGCCCTCGGCCACCAGCCGGGCGATGCGCAGTTGCTGGGCCGTCAGCCGCGACAGGCCGCCCTCGGGCCGGCTGCGCGGGGCGCTGCCCGCCGCCCGCAGCTCGCTGTCGGCCTGCTCCGCCCAGCCCCGGGCCCCGCACTGCTCGAAGGCGACCAGCGCCTCCCGCAGCCGGTCCCCGGCCTCGCGCGGACGGCGCTGCCGCCGCAGCCACTTCCCGTACAGCAGCAGCGTCCTGGCCCGCTCGAACTCGCCGCTCGCCAGATCGTGGCGGTGCAGCGCCCGCTCGTACCAGCCGCCCGCCTCCGCCGGGTCCAGCAGCGCCCGGCACCGCGCCAGTTGGGCGGGCGCCTGCGGGTCCGCCCCCAGCGACGCCCACACGGCGAACTCCTCGACGGCCGTGCGGGCCGCGTCGGGCTGGCCGGCGAGCGCCATCGCCTCCACGTAGCAGGGCAGCGCCAGGATGCGCACCGCGAAGTGCCCGCCCCTCGCCCCCGACCGGACGACCGGGCGGAGCCGGGCGGCGGCCTCCGGGACGCGGCCGCGGCACAGGTCCGTCCGCGCCGACGCCCACTGCGCCAGCGCGGCCGCCTGTGCCAGCCCGTGGCGCCGCGCGGTGTCCAGGGCGCCCGCGGCGTGCGCGGCGACCCCCGGCTCGTCGCCCTCGACCGACAGGGCCAGCGCCAGTACGGCGTGGAGGTGCGCGGCGACGTTGTGCTGCCCGGAGCGGAGCGCGGCCCGCAGCCCCTCCTCGGCGTGGGCGCGGGCCCGCGCGTGCTCGCCCGTCCGCAGCTCGGCGTAGGCCAGGTACTCCAGTGCCCGCGGCACCGACGCGGCCGAACCCGCCGCCCGGGCCGCGGCGAGCGCCCGCGCGCTCACCCGGCAGGCCGCGGCCACGTCCCCGATGAGCAGCGCAGCGGCCCCGGCCCGCAGCAGGAGCGCCGGATCGGCGTCACCGGACCCGGCCCGCTCGACGGTCCGCCGCAGGGGACCCCGGGCCAGGTCCAGCCGCCCGCGGAGGGCGGCCCGCAGCCCGGCCAGGTACTCCTCCCCGCTGCCCGCCCGGTACGCCGGGGACGCCGCGGCCCCGCCCTCCGCCGCGGCCTCCAGGAACGCCAGGCACGCCGCCACGTCACCGGCCACCCAGGCGGCGTCCGCCGCGGCCAGGCGGGCCGCCGTGGCGTGCCCGGGGTCGTACGGGGCGAGCAGCGCCGCGGCGGCGCGCAGGGCCTCGTGGGCGTCGACCACGGGACCGTCGTCCAACGTCAGGACCCCGTCGAGCAGTTCGACCCGGCCCCGCACCGCGTCGTGCCCGCCCGCCGCCCGCGCCGCCGCCAGCAGCTCCCGCGCCCGCCGCGGCGCGCCCGCCAGCCGGGCCTGGTCGGCCGCGGCCGTCAGGCGCTCCGCGCGCGCGCCCGCCCCGGCCGTCAGCTCCGCCGCGCGCACCAGCGCCGACGACCGCTCGTGGTGCGGGTGGCGGGCCTCGGCCCGCGTCGCCTCGGCGGCGAGCGCCGCCGCCAGTCGGGGGTCCGGGCCCCGTACGGACAGCGCCGTGTGCGTCAGGCGGGCGAGCGGGTACCGGTCCGCGTCCACCGCCAGGGCGAGCGCCCCGTGCGCCGCCCGCCGCCGGGCGGGCGGCGCCTCCGAGTACACCGCCCTGCGCAGCGCCGCGGTGGCGCAGCCGATGCGGCCCCCCGCCCAGCGGACCAGCCCGGCCGCCTCCGCGGCGGCGAGCGCGGACACCGGCAACCCCCAGTGCCGCGCGGCGTCCTGGACGAGCGCGGCGTCCGCCGTGCCGCCGTCCGGGCCGTCCTCCGACGCGGCGGCGACCAGCAGCAGCGACTCGCGCACCTCTTCCGGGAGCTCCGCCGGGCCGGGGCTCACCACCCGGGTCAGGGCCGCCGCGTCCACCAGCGGACGCGGCAGCGGCGCGCGGCCGGCCAGCTGCGCCGCCGACAGGCGCTCCACGAGGAAGGCGAGGAGCGCGGGGTTCCCCTCCGCCTCCGTCACCAGCTCTTCCCGTACGGACGCGTCGACGGGCCCGGTCGCCAGGTCGTCGACCACGGCCGCCGCCGCACCGCGCGACAGCGGCCCGAGGACGACGGACGGCAGCCCCGCGAAGTCCCGGCTCCCCGGGTGCCGCCGCACGGTCGTCACGAGCACCGCCACCGGCCCCGTCCGCCGGGCGTCCCGCAGGAGGGCGGCGAGCGACCGCCGGGACGGCTCGTCCCACAGGTGCGCGTCGTCGACGCACAGCAGCAGCGGCCCGGAGGCGGACGCCGCCCGCAGCGAGGCCGCCAGGGAGTCGGCGTCCGGCACGCCGGCCGGGGCGCCGTCCCCGTGCGCGCCGCGCGTCGGCCGGTGGTGGGCCAGGGCTCCGCACAGGGCGCGCAGGCCGCTGCCCGGGGCACGGCTGTCGCCCGGCGTCGCCCCCACCCGCAGGGCCGGGCCCGCGGCGAAGGACGCGACCGCGTGGTCCAGGAGCGCCGTGCGCCCCAGACCGGGGTCGGCGGTCACCACCAGCAGCCCGCCGCCGCCGTGGCGCGGCGCGTCCAGGGCGGCGGCGACGGACCGCAGCTCCACGTCCCGGCCGTGCACCGGGGAAGGTCGTTCGAGGATCGGCTGTACGGTCATCTCCGGGACGGTAATGACACGCGCCCCGCCCGGGAAGGCGTCCGTCCGTCCTTCCACGCGCGGCCACCGCCCGCCGCGCGCCCCCTGTGACCTGCGCCGATGCCGCCCGGTTGGGCCGGTGCCCAGATGGCCGTCCGGGACTTTGTGCCGCTGCCCGGACACGCGAGCGGCGGCCGCGCGCAAGGCGCGGCCGCCGGGGGCGGGGAGGCCCTGCCGGGCCCCGGGGGTCAGGACACGTGCGGGCAGTTGCCCCGGTACTCCTCGATGGCGAGGCTGGGCCGCGGCAGCGGGCACAGGAACTGCTCGTAGCGGGTGTCGTTGTCGATGAACCGCTTCAGCCACGAGATGCTGTACTTCGCGATCGTCGTGTTCGAGGTGTTCGGCGTGAAGTGCGTCGCCCCGTTCAGCTCCAGGTAGGCCCGGTCCAGCGACGACGGCAGGTTCTCGTAGAACGGCTCCGCGTGGCTGGACACCGAGGCGATGGTGTCCCCGTCGGCGCCCACGATCAGCGTCGGCGTCCGGAGCTCGGGCCAGGTCTTGTCCAGGTTCCACGGCGTCAGCGGGATGGCCGCCTGGAGGGACGGACGGCTCTTGGCCGCCTCCAGGCTGCCGCCGCCGCCCATGGAGTGGCCCATCACGCCGAGGCGGGTGCTGTCGACGCGGGTCCGCAGGGGGCTGACGCGCGTCAGGTAGTCCAGCGCGGCCAGCAGCTGGTTGCCCCGGCTGTCGGGCTGGTCGACCGTCGTGTTCGTGTCGATGGTGAACACGACGAACCCCTGCGAGGCGAGCCGCGGGCCCAGCCAGGCGATCGACGACTGGGTGGCCGTGAAGCCGGGGGAGATGGCGACGGCGCCGAACGTCCCGTCGCTCGTGGTCGTCGGGTAGTAGATCGTCCCTCCGCCGAAGCCGGTCACCGCCAGCGAGGAGACGGTGGACTCCGAGACGGCGTACGGGCCGCGCACCGCCTCGATGCTGGAGTTGGTCGGCGCGGGGCCGCGCTCGTACGGGTTGTCCGCGGCGTGCGCGCCGGGCGTCGGTCCGAGACCGAGGCCGACGACGACCGCGACCGCCGCGAGGGCGCTGCTCAGCGAACGGGTCTTGCGCTTGGTGTGGGGGTGCTGGTGCACGACAAAGTCGTCCTCTCCGTCGTTGGCGGGACCCCGGTGCGGCGGGCGCGCCGCCGACCGGCGGTGGCGCACCGCTCCGGGGGTGGGTGACCCGCCGGTAGGTGGCCGTGTCACTGTGGCGGCGCGCCGGGGCGCGGGGCATCGGCTATATCACCGGTCTTTGCGGAGCGGCCGGCCCGCCGCGGCGCCGTCGCGCACCGCGGCCCGTCCGGTGGTCGACTGGAAGGGGGAGCGACGAGAGGAGCCGACGATGTACGTCCTTCGCGTCGAGCTCGCGGCCCCCGACTACGCCGCCTGGAAGCGGGCGTTCGACGGCGACCCGCTGGGCCGCGGCGCCGTCGGCGTCCGGCGCTACCGCGTGATGAGGCCGGTCGAGGACCCCGCCCGGATCATGATCGACCTCGACTTCGGCGACCTGGAGCGGGCCGAGGCCGTGCTGGCGCGGCTGCGCGAGCTGTGGGCCCGCGTGACGGCGGCGGCCGGCCCGGAGGCGGAGATCACCGAGGTCGTCGAGACCGGTCGGCACTGACCGCGCCCGGCCGCGGACGGCGGGGCGCCCCGCGCCCGCCACCGCCCCGCCGCGCCCGTCCGGGAACGGCGGGGGCCGCGCGGGCGCCGGTGCCCGGCCCCGGCCCGTACGCGCGCGCCGCGGGAAGGCCCGCCCGCGTCCCGCGCCGCGACCGACGCGCGCCCGGTTGCGGCCCGACGACGGGTCCGGGGTGCCACCCCGGCAGCGGGCGGCACCCCGGACGGGCGGGACGGGGTCAGGCGGCCCGGTACGCGACCGCCAGCCTGGCCATCGCGGCCGACGGCTTGCCCCGCAGCAGGAGCTGGTCCGCCTCCGCGAAGGGCTTCGCGGAGGCCGCCGTGATGTGACCGGCCATCTTCTGCTGGACGATCAGCCGGGCCTTGCCGACCAGTTCCCGCGCCGCCGGGGACGTGCCGCGGCCGGCCGCCTCCAGGGCCCGGGCGCCGGCGGCCAGGGCCTTCAGCGCGGCCTCGCCGCCCCGCACCGGCTTCGCCGGGGTGGTGAGCCCCCAGCCGTAGGGGAACTGCGGGTCGTACACGGCGTCCCCGACGTTCACCGGGAGCTGCGCCTCCGACTTCGGCCACGTCACGGGCAGTTGCCCGGTGAACGGCCGCCTGCCGTACAGGACGTCCGCGACGCCGTCGCCCTCCGTGCCCGGCAGCCACGACGCGACCAGCGCGTCGACGGCGCCGAGCCGGTCCCCGAGGAGCTGCGGGCGCCCGGAGACGACGAGGACCGCGCACCTCATCGCCGCGCACACCGCGTCCACGGCCGCCTCGTCGGCGGGTGACAGCTCCAGGTCGTGGCCGTTGCCGACGTCGCCGACGCCCTCCGCGTACGGGGTCTCGCCGACGACGACCACCCCCACGTCGTGGCCCGCCGTGTTCGCCGACGCGTTCTTGGAGTACGTGATGTCCGCGTCCGGCGCCGCCTTCCGCATGGCCTCCAGGATCGTCGTGCCGGTGGTGATCCGGCCGGAGGAGCCCTGCCAACTGATGGTCCAGCCGCCGGCCTGGTTGCCGAGGTCGTCGGCGTTGGAACCGGCCACGTACACCTTCTGCGACGCCTTCAGCGGCAGCACCCCGCCCTCGTTCTTCAGCAGCACCTGGGACTTGGCGACCGCCTCCCGCGCGACCGCGCGGTGCGCCGGCGAGCCGACCTCCGCGAGGTGCGTCGTGTCGGCGTACGGCTTCTCGAACAGGCCGAGCCGGAACTTCTGCGTCAGGATCCGCGACACGGCGTCGTCGACCCGCGCCCCGCTGATCCGGCCCGCCCTCACCTCCTCCTGGAGGACGCGGGTGAAGTCCTGGTAGTTCGTCGGCACCATGATCATGTCAAGTCCGGCGTTGATCGACGTGCGCACGTCGCTCGGGTAGTCGCCGGGGATCTGGTCGATGGCCTGCCAGTCGCTGATCACGAAGCCCTCGAAGCCCATCCGGCCCTTCAGCACCCCGTTGATCATCGCGGCGTCGGCGTGCATCTTCACCGGGCCCGCGTCGTCCCCGATGACGTCCAGCGACGAGTACGACGGCATCACCGTGCCCGTGCCCCGCTTCACCGCCTCCGCGAACGGCGCCAGGTGCACGGCCTCCAGCTCCTCGCGCGTGACCCGGGTGACGCCCTGGTCGGTCGTGTACGAGCCGGTGGTCGACGAGCCGAAGGCCGTACCGCCGTCGCCGACGAAGTGCTTGGCGCTGGTCAGCACCTTGTCGTCGCGGTCCAGGTCCTCGCCCGAGGCGCGGCCCTGCATGCCGTCGATGACCGTCGCCATGGCGGTGACCAGCGCCGGGTCCTCGCCGAACGACTCGTACGAGCGCCCCCACCGCTCGTCGCGGGTCACGCACAGGCACGGCGCGAAGTCCCACGGGACCCCGGTGGCGCGGACCTCCTTCGCGGTGACCGCCCCGGTGCGCCGGGCCAGCTCCGGGTCGCGGCCGGCGCCGATGCCGATGTTGTGCGGCATGATCGTCGCGCCGACGACGTTGTTGTGGCCGTGCACCGCGTCCACGCCGTAGATCAGCGGGACCTGGAAGCGGGTCGCCCGGGTGCGCAGCTGGTACGCGTCGACCATCCGCGCCCACGCCTCGGGCGTGTTCGGGGTGGGCACCGAGCCGCCGCCGGAGAGCAGCGAGCCGAGCGCGTGCGAGGCGATGTCGCCCTGCGACCTGAGCGCGTTGCGCTCGGCCTGCGTCATCTGCCCGGCCTTCTCGGCGAGCGTCATCCGCGACACGAGGTCCGCGACGCGCCTCTTCACCGGCAGGCGCGCGTCGAGGTACGGCAGTCCGTGCGCGTTCACGACCACCTGCGGGTTCTCGGCGGGCGGCTTGGCGCCGGTCACGGTCAGCCGCAGCGGAACCGTTTCGGCGGCCTCCGCCGCGCCGTCGCGCAGGGTCGGCACGTCGACCGTGAGGGACTCCCCGGACGGGGCGCCGGCGGGGAAGGTGACCGTGCCCGAGACCGGGGTGAAGTCCTCGCCGGGCCGGGCGGAGCCGCCCTCGGTGGTGTACGCGACGGTGACCGGCTCGGTCAGCGGCCCCGATCCGGTGGTGGCGACGGAGAGCCTCACGCGGGCGGTGCCGCCCTCGTCCACGGGGTGGACCGCGGCGTCGGCGACGATCCTGGCGGTCAGGGCCGGGTCGGCCTTCCCGTACAGCTCCACGCCGTCGACGGCGAACGCGCCGGGCGACCCGGGCGGCAGCGTGAAGGCGTACCCCCACATCGCGTTCAGGCCGAGGACCTGGTCGATGCCGCCGACCGGCTGGTAGTCGGCGCGGTACGCGAAGTCGGAGAACGGGATCTCGACGAGGCGCCAGCCCTCCCAGTCGTCGGTGAACGACGTCGTCCACAGCTCGGACGTGGCGCCGCTGCTGCCGCCGTCCTTGATCTCGAAGTGGATCCGCCTGCCCGAACCGGGCGGCAGCGGCGCCTCGTTCTGCCCGTACCACCAGAACCGGACGCCCCGGTGGGCGGTCCAGTCGCGCGCCGGGCGGTCGGTGGCGAACTCGTGGCTGAAGCCGCCCCAGCCGCTGATGTCGTAGCGCCCTTCGAGGACCTTGGCGCCCTCGGGCGCGTCGGGGCGCTCCACGAGGGACAGGGCGGGTCGGTCGTCGGTGTCGCTGCCCCAGGTGAAGATCCCGTCGGCGGGCGGGTCGGCGAACGGCACCTCGCCCTCGAACCGGTCCACGGCGACGGGCGCCGGGTCGTCGGCGGCGGTGCTGGGCGGCGCCCCGGCGAGGAGGCCGGCGAGGACGGCCGCGGCCGCGAGGACCGCCGTCCTCGTTCTCCCGCGGCGGGGACGGGGTGGGTGGTGTCCGGGCATGGAGGCTCCTTCGGCGCTCGTCCGGCTCGGGTGGGGTGGGGGCTCAGGCGGCGTTGAAGGTCCACTTCTGGTTGCCGCCGCCCGTGCAGGTCCAGATCTGTGTGCGGGTGGCGTCGGCCGGGGAGTTGTCCCGGACGTCGAGGCACTTGCCGGCCGCCGTGTTGACCAGGTCGTGCGTGGCGGCGTCGTACGCCCAGCGTTGGGCGCCGGTCCCGTTGCACGCGTACAACTGCACCGGGGCCCCGTCCGCGGTGGAGCCGCCCGCCACGTCGAGGCACTTGCCGAGCGCCCGTACGCTGCCGTCCGCCGCGAGCGTCCAGCGCTGCGCGGCCGTGCCGTTGCAGGTGTAGAGCTGCACGGGCGTGGCGTCGGCGGTGGCGCCGCCGGCGACGTCGAGGCACTTGCCGGCCAGGCCGGTGAACGTGCCGCCGGCCGGGCCGCCGCTCGGGGTGCCGGTCCAGGTGAAGGTGGCGGTGGTGCGGGCGGGCAGGGCGTACGTGAAGGACTGGCCGCCCCAGTCGACCCGCACCGACTGGGCGGTGGTGCCGCCGTTGTGGGCGATGAGCGCCTTGGAGCCGTCCGGGTTGCGCCAGGCGACGTTGGGGACCGCGCCGTCGGCGGTGGAGGCGATCCGGTGGGCGCCGGGGCGGACGAACTTGGTGAGGTGGCCGGTCGTGTAGTACTCGACGGTGTAGTCGACCTGGCCGGCGCGCGGGCCGCCCTCCTGCACGGTGATCAGACCGGTGCAGGTGCCGCAGCCGCCGTTGTGCGGGCCCATGTTCTGGTTGAGCGCCAGGCTCCACTTGACGAGGCTGCTGCTCCAGTTGCGGGCGTAGGTGATGATGTCGGCGAGGTCCTCGTTGTGCTGGTTGGCGATCCAGGTGCCGCCGGAGTGCTCGGTGCTGAACTGGCGCACCGCCGGGTACCGGTCGTGGACCTGGCTGCCGACCGCCGGGTCGCCGGAGTAGCCGTGCCAGGCGATGCCGCCGAACAGCGGGTCCTCGCGGACGCCCGCGTCGGCGAGGACCGCCGCGCCGAAGCCGGCGTAGTCGCCGTAGTTCCAGTCGTGCACCAGCACCTTGGTGGTGAGCCCGGCCGCACGGAACGCCGGGTACACGTGGTTCTTGGTGAACTCGACCAGCCCGGACGGGTTCCAGCTCATCCCCGGGTAGTCCATCGCGGTCGGGTTGTCGGCGCGGCAGCAGTTCGGCTCGTTCTGCACCGAGAGGTAGTCGACCTCGATGCCGGCGGCCCGGTAGCTCTGGACGTACTTGACCAGGTACTGGGCGTACGTGGGGTAGTGCTCCCACTTCAGCCAGCCCATCTGGTCCATCCGGCCGTTGTCCTTCATCCAGCCGGGCGCGCTCCACGGCACGCCCTTCACCCGCAGCGCCGGGTTGAGCTGCTTGGCCTGGGCGGTCAGCAGCCGCACGTTCGTGTCGTAGCCGTTGGCGCCGAAGTCGGCCAGGTCGCAGCAGGTGTCGTCGAGCGAGACGTGGCCGGGCCGCGACAGGTCCGACGCGCCGATCGGATTGCGTACGAAGGACAGCCCGATGCCCTCCGTCGGCGAGAACAGCCGGCGCATCACCGCGTCACGCGTCGAGGCGCTGACCGCCCCGCCGCGCAGCAGGTGGGCGGTGGTGTCCGTGAAGGACGCCCCGCCCCCCTCGAACTGCTGGTACCTGGTGTTCTCGTCCACGGTGACGGTGTGGGCGGCCCCGCCGCCGGCCGGGCCGAAGGCGATGGGCGCCTGCGGGGCCAGACCGCGGGTGACCACGCGGCCCCCCGCGTCCGACGTGGTGGTCAGCCACACGTCGACCCGCTCGTTCGCGGCCCGCGCCGTGTCGGGGCCGGTGGCGACGAGGGCGCCGGCCGCGAGGACGCAGGCCACCAGTGAGGCCGCGAGGCGGCGCGGTCTTCCGCTCGGGGTGTTGCGCATGGTGCTCCTTCCCGGGGGTGGACGCGCCGCCCGGAGGGGCGCGGTGGGGGTGGGGCGGGCGAAGGGCGGTCGCCGGAGCGGGCGGGGGAGGCCCGTGCGTTCCGTGCGGCCCTCCTTCAACTCCCGAATGCGCTTCACTGCTTAACTCGCGGCTTGATTTAAGAGGCGTAGCGTAGTGGCCGTCAAGAGATCGCACGCGGGCGGCCCACGGGCCGCCCGCGTCCCCGGAAGTCCGGGGAGCCGGACGGAGCACCTCGGCCGCGTTCGACTCCTGGAGCCCGGAGCGGCCCCGGGCCGTGCCGAACGCGGCCTTCCCGGCGCGTCCCGGCGATCCGGAGCGGACGGCGCCGGCGTCACCGCTCCCGGTGGGGGCCGGCCTGCTTCAGACGGGCCTCCATCAGCTCGGTCTCGTACTGGTCGAGGACCTCCTGCACCGTGCGCCCCGTCTGCGCGGCGACGTCCTTGATGGCCGCCGTCGCCCAGTTCGACAGGGACAGCGCGAACGCCATCAGCCCGTCGTCGCCCCGCCGGCGCCGCACCCCGAGGAGGTACGCCAGGTTCAGGTACGGCACGAGCTCCGGCGGATCGGCCGGAGCGCTGTGCCGCAGCATGCCGATCGTGGTCCGCGTCGCCTCCTCCCGCAGCGGAAGGAGACGTTCGCGCTCCACCTCCACCTCGGCGACGACGCGCCGCCGATCTTCCTTGTCCACGGAGTCCTCCCGGTAGCCGACGGCTCTCGCCCAGCACGGTACGAGCCGGGGTCCGCCGCGCGGGCCGCCTTCCGGGGATCCGGCTCGATCCGGGCGCCCCTTCCCCCGGAGCCGCCTCCCGGTCGGTAGGATGCGCCGCCCCCTACCCGGCCCCCGGGGCGGGCGGCAGGCGCGGCGGGGTGCGCGTGACGGCCAGCCCGGCCGCCCGCGCCGCACCGGCGAAGACCACGGCGTCGGCGGGGGCCGCGGCGTTCGGGTCGTTGTTGAAGTAGGCGTACACGTCCCGGTCGTCCGCCCAGGTGTCGGCGACGCGCCGCGCCCACGTCTCCAGGGAGCGCCGCCCGTAGCGCGGCCACGCCCGTGCCCGCCCGGCGTGGAAGCGCACGTAGCCCCAGTCCGCCGTCCGCCACAGCGGGGTCACCGGGCGGGCCCGCACGTCCGCCCAGCACAGCGCGGCGCCCCGCGCCTCCAGCACGCCCCGCACCCCGTCCGTCCACCACGAGGCGTGGCGCGGTTCCACCGCGACCCGGACGCCCGCGGGGAAGGCGCCGAGGCACGCGTCGAGGAGGCCGGGGTCGGCCCGCAGCGTCGGCGGGAGCTGGAGCAGCACGGGCCCGAGCCGGTCGCCGAGCCCGGCGGCGCGTCCCGTCAGCCGCCGCACCGGCTCCTTCGGGTCCCGCAGCCGCTTGACGTGCGTCAGGAAGCGGCTGGCCTTGACGGCGACGACGAAGTCCGACGGGGTGCGCTCCCGCCACGCCTCGAACGTCCCGTACGACGGAAGCCGGTAGAACGCGTTGTTGACCTCGACGGTGGCGAAGGCCGCCGCGTACTCCTCCAGCCACAGCCGCTGCGGCGTCCCCGCCCCGTACAGGACGCCGCGCCAGTCCGCGTACTGCCATCCCGACGTGCCGACGAAGAGCACCATGCGTCCATCACACCACGCGAACCGGACATGTCGACCGGTGGGGGAGGAGGGTCAGGAGCGGCGGCGCGGTTTGCCGCGCCGGGCGCCCTGCGACGCACCGGCACCGCGCCGCGCACCCCTGCCGGCCTGCTGCTTGCCCCCACCGCTGCCGCCGCCGCGCCGCTCGCCGCCGCCCGTTCCCGCCCCGGCGCGCTTCGCCTTCGGCTCCTGCGCGCCGGCGGCCGGGCGGCGGCCGCGCGTGCTGTTCACCGTCCGCCCGCGGACGATCCCGATGAAGTCCTCCACCCGGTCCGTGGTCCGCTCCTCCGGCCACGACAGCGCCACCCGCGACTGCGGGACGCCCGTGACCGGCCGGTACGTGAGGTCCCTGCGGTGGTGCAGCCGGGCCAGCGACTGCGGGACGACCAGCAGCCCCACGCCCGCCGCGACCAGCTCCACGGCGTCCGCCGTCGTCGCGGGGCGCTCGAACGCGGGCCGCCCCGGGGGGCGCTCCCAGTCGAGGGTGTCGTCGAGCGGGTGGAACACGATCTCGTCGGCGAGGTCGTCGGCGGACACCTCCTCGACGGCGCTGACGACGTGGTCCTTGGGGACCACGACCACCGTCGTCTCGGTGTACAGCGGGATGGCGCTGAGGTCCGTCCGGTCGACCGGGAGCCGGACGAACCCGGCGTCCGCCTCCCCGCGGCGCAGCACGTCCGGCGCCTCGGCGGCGGACACCGCGACGAGGTCCAGCGGCACGTCCGGCAGCCGCTCCTGCCAGATCCGCACCCACTTCGCGGGTGTCACACCCGGGACGTACGCGAGCCTGAACGGGGAGGGAGCTTCCGAGCCTGTCACCGGGCCAGGCTACCGGGCGTGGTCGGGAGCCGCGCACATGCTCGATATCCTGGAGGTATGACGTCGCACCGCACCACCCAGACGATGAAGCCCGCGACCGCGGCGAAGAAGCTGGGTGTCTACCTCGAGGCCACCCCCGCAGAGTTCCAGGAGGGTGTTGTCTCGCGCGACGAGCTGAACGCCCTGCAGACCGACCCGCCCGAGTGGCTGCGGGAGCTGCGGCGCAACGGCCCGCACCCCCGCCCCGTGGTCGCGGCCCGGCTCGGCGTCTCCATCTCGGGCCTGGCCCGCGGCGGGGTCACCGAGGCGCTCACCACCGACCAGATCGAGGCGCTGAGGGCCGAGAACCCCGAGTGGCTGCGCAAGGAGCAGGCCACGCAGGCGGAGGTCCGCAAGGAAGCCGCGCGGATCAAGGAGAAGCGCGCCGAGAAGGACGGCGCCCCGCGCGCCTGACACCCGCCCCGCCCGTGTCCGGCGGGGGAAGCACGAACCCGGCCCGGCCGTCCCGCACAGGGGAGGCCGGGCCGCTCCGCGCGCCGGCCGGCACCGGCGGGGCCCCGGCCGCCCCCCGATCCTCCGGAGCGCACCGGGGCCCGGCTCCGGCAGCCACCGGCCGCGCGCCTTCCCGACACCCGGATGCCTCTCCGGAGCGCCCCGGGACCCCGCCCGCGGGCGGGGCCGGGCGGGCTCACCGGACCGGGCGGGCTACCGGGCCGGGGGACGGTCCGGCACGGTAGCCGGTACGGGGGCGTAGCCCGAGGGCCGGGCGGTGAAGGTGCCCCGGCCCTGCGTGCGGCCGCGCAGCCGGGTCGCGTAGCCGAACAGCTCGGCGAGCGGCACCGTCGCCGCCACCACCGTCGTCCCGGCCCGCGCCGTGGAGCCGGTGACCCGGCCGCGCCGCGCCGCCAGGTCGCCGAGCACCCCGCCCACCGCGTCGTCGGGCACCGTCACCGCGACCTCCGCCACCGGTTCCAGCAGCACCGGCCCGGCGGAGCGCAGCGCCTCGCGGAGCCCGAAGCGGCCGGCCGCGCGGAACGCCACCTCCGAGGAGTCCTTGGAGTGCGTCGCCCCGTCCGTCAGCGTGACCCGCAGCCCGGTCACCGGGTGGCCGCCGAGCGGGCCCTCCGCCAGCGCGTCCCGGCAGCCCGCCTCCACCGCGCGGACGAACTCCTGCGGCACCCGGCCCCCGGTGACCACCGACCGGAACACGAACTCCCCGCCCGTCCCGGGCACCACCTCCAGCGGCTCCACGTCCAGCACGACGTGCGCGAACCGGCCGGCGCCGCCGTCCTGTTTGACGTGCCGGTACACCAGCCCCGACACGGCCCGCGCGATCGTCTCCCGGTACGACACGCGGGGCCGGCCCACGGCGGCCTCCAGCCCGTGGGCGCGGCGGACCTTCTCCACCGCGACCTCCAGGTGCAGTTCGCCCATGCCGGACAGCACGGTCTGTCCGGTCTCCGGATCGTTCCGCACGGCCAGCGAAGGATCCTCCTCGGCCAGCCGCGCCAGCGCCACCGCCAGCCGTTCCGCGTCCGGCGCCCGCCGGGCCTCCACCGCGACGGACACCACCGGCTCGGCCGCGCCGGGCGGTTCGAGCACCAGCGGGGCCCCCGGCGCGCACAGCGTCGTCCCCGCGCGCGCCGACTTCGGCCCGACCACGGCGACGATGTCACCGGCGAGGGCCTCCTCCGTCTCCGCGTGCCGGTCCGCCCGCACCCGCAGGATCCGGCCGATCCGCTCGGTGCGCCGCGCGCCCGCGTCCAACACGGAGTCCCCCTTCCGCAACGTGCCCGAGTAGACGCGCAAGTACGTCAGCCGGCCCGTCGCCGTCGACTGCACCTTGAACACCAGCGCCGCGAACGGCGCCGCCGGGTCGGCGGCCCGCTCCTCCACCGCGCCGCCCAGCGCGCCCCGTACCGGCGGCACGTCCAGCGGCGACGGCAGGTACGCCACCACGGCCTCGAGGAGCGGCTCGACGCCCCGGTCGCGGTAGGCCGCGCCGCACAGCACCACGACGCCCTCACCGCCGAGGGTCAGGTCGCGCAGCGCCGCCGCCAGCGTGCCCGTGGAGAGCGCCGACTCCGCGCAGAACTCCTCCAGCGCGGCCGGGTGGAGCTCCGCCACGGCCTCCTCCAGCAGGGCGCGCCGCCGCGCCGCCGCGTCCCGCAGCTCCTCGGGCACGGGGGCCTCCTCGTACCCGTCGCGGCCGTCGGCCCACACGAGGGCCCGCATCCGCAGCAGGTCGACGACGCCGGTGAACCCGTCCTCGCGCCCGATCGGGAGCTGCACCACCAGGGGTACCACGGCGAGCCGCTCCCTGAGCGGGGCGACCGCCGCGTCGAGGTCCGCGCCCGCGCGGTCCATCTTGTTGACGAACGCGATGCGGGGCACCCCGTGCCGGTCGGCCTCCCGCCACACGGCCTCGCTCTGCGGCTCCACCCCGGCGACCGCGTCGAACACGGCGACCGCCCCGTCGAGGACGCGCAGGGAGCGGGTCACCTCGTCGGAGAAGTCGACGTGGCCGGGCGTGTCGATGAGGTTGATCCGGTGGCCGTCCCAGACGCAGCTCACGGCCGCGGCGAAGATGGTGATGCCCCGGTCGCGCTCCTGCGGGTCGAAGTCGGTGACGGTCGTCCCGTCGTGGACCTCGCCCCGCTTGTGGACGGCGCCCGTCAGGTACAGGATCCGCTCCGTCACGGTGGTCTTCCCGGCGTCCACGTGGGCGAGGACGCCGAGGTTCCGTACGGTGGCGGGGGAAGCGGTGGTGCGGTGTCGCGGGTCGGTACGCACGGCCCGTGGCCTTTCTGCCGGGTGGAGCGGTGGGTGGGCGGCGCGATTCCCCGTGCCGGACGCGCCCGGGCACGGCCGGGCGGCCCCCGTGCCCGAACGGCACGCCGGAACGGCCCCGGCACCACGGCCGGGCGGGGGAGGAAGGGGTGACGTCTCGTCACGGGACGGCCGGTGCCGGCCGCGCAGCGGGCACCGGGCCTACGAGGACACCAGGATCACGTCGTACCGCGACCAGGGGGCGGCGACAGCGGTGTGGTCTCGCACGGCCGGGCCCCCTCCACTCGTCGTCCGGTCACTCGTGGCGGCACGCCGCGGCGGTGTGCCGGCGGCGCGCACCGCGAGTGTAGTGAGCGGCCCGGGCCTGCGGCACCGGGTTTTCCGCGCCCCGGTCCTCCTTGAATCTCCCCCTGGGGGAGCTCCTAGCGTGCGGTGCGGCACGAAACAGCGGCAAGGAGGGCTCATGACGGCGTTCGTACTGGTGGGAGAGGTCTTCACCGGCGGGTGGATCTGGGACGAGGTGGCGGACCGGCTGCGGGGGGCGGGCGCCGAGGTGCACGCGGCGACGCTCCCGGCGGACCCCGACGCGGACCTGGACGCCCACGTCCGGCACGTGGTGCGGCTCGTCGACGGGGCCGCCGCCGCGGAGGTCGTCCTCGTCGGGCACGGGTACGGCATCCACCCCGTGCTCGGCGCCGCCGACCTGCGCCCCGGGCGGACCGCCCGGATCGTCCACCTGGACGCGGGCATGCCGCAGGACGGCGACCCGGCGCTGAAGCTGGTCCTCGACGAGGCGGTGCGCGAGCGGCTGCTGCGGCAGGACGCCGGGGACGAACCGGTGGAGCCGCCCGCGACCCCCGGCGCGTGGAGCCGCTGGGGCAGCACCGAGGGCGTCCCCGCCGACGCCCTGGAGCGGCTCACCCGGCTGGCCGTGCCGCAGCCGCCGCGCACCCTCACCGCGCCGCTCCGGCTGACCGGCGCGGCCGGGAAGGTGCCGGTGACCGGGGTCCTGTGCCTCGCCAGCGGGGCGGGCATCGCCACGGTCCAGGCGCTCGTCGAGCTCGGGGACCCCCGGCTCCAGGCGCTCGTCGACCCCCGCGTGACGTTCTTCGAACTCGCCACCGGGCACTGGCCGATGCTGTCGGTGCCCGCGGAGCTCGCGGACGCCCTGCTCGGCGCGGCCGCCGGTGAGGGCCACCGCCTGGCCCCCGCCGGGACCGAACCGCCGTCGCACCTGCGCCCCTTCCTGCTGGACGTACCCGAACGGCCCCGCGAGCGGCACGGCGCCGTCGACCTGTACCTCCCCGACGACGCCGGCCCCGAACGGCCCGCGCCGGCCGTCGTGTTCGTCCACGGCGGCCCCGTGCCCGCCGGAGTGAGCCCGACCCCGCGCGACTGGCCCGCGTTCACCGGCTACGGCCGGTACGTCGCCGGTCTCGGCGCCGTCGGCGTCACCCTCGACCACCGGTTGCACGACATCTCCGACTACGCGCGCGCCGCCGAGGACGTCGCCGACGCCGTCGCCCTCGTACGGGCCGATCCGCGCGTCGACGCCGACCGGGTCGCGTTGTGGTTCTTCTCCGCCGGCGCCCTGCTGTCCGCGGAGTGGCTCGCCGCGCCGCCGCCGTGGCTGCGCTGCGTGGCCGCGACGTACCCGATACTCGTGCCGCTGCCCAACTGGGGGATGTCCGGGTCGCGCTTCCGGCCCGCCGCCGCGATCCGCACGGCCGGCCGGCTGCCGCTCGTGGTGACCCGCGTGGAGCGGGAGCGGCCCGAGATCGCGGCGACCGTCGAGGAGTTCCTCACCGCCGCGGCCGACTGCGGGGCGGCCGTCGAGGTGGTCGACGTGCCCGGCGCGCACCACGGCTTCGAGACCGTCGACCACACGGACGAGGCCCGCGGAGCCGTGGAGCGGGCCGCGCGCACGGTCCTCGACCACCTGCGGGGCGAGTGAGGCGGGGGCCGCGGCGACCGCGGGCGACGGTGGCCGGTCCCCGGACCCGCGCACGACCCCGGTCATCAGGTGGTTACTACCGCTGGTCACCACGTCGTGGTAGCAGATTCCGCAGGTCAGGAACGGCAGACGGGCCACCTCGGATGTGTCCTCCGTGAGCTGGCGGGTTCACAGATGTTCGCGCCAACCCTCCTGTGGGTCCGACGGGTCGGCGTGGATCATGTAGCTGGTGGGACCCCGGCCGATCGGGACCTCGTACGTGATGATGGTGATGGAGTGTCTCCCGGAGCTGGGTCCCGACTCCAAGATCCTGCAGCAACTGCCTCGGTCTCGATGACATGGTGCGTGTTCGGATGCCGCCGGCAGATCAGTGCACATCCGAGGGTGAGAAAGACTTCGTGGATGTCGTCGCGGATCTCCCAGCGGATCCACAGGCGGCGGAACCAGTGCAGATGGGCGAACGTGCGCTCGACAAACCAGAGTTGACTGCCCAATCCGGAGCCGTGCCCGGAGCCTCGGCGGGCGACCAGCGGTTTCACCCCCAGCCCCGGACCAGGCGGCGGTACTGGTCGTGGTCGTACCCGCGGGTCAGCAAGGACGGCATCGGGGCGCTGTCGTGGACGTCCGCGCTTGCCCCGCACGGGCGGCACCGCTTCCAGAAGCGGAATGGGCTGGGTGACGTCGGCGATCAGGTGGTGCTTACTGCCCCTCCTGCCCCCGTCGACAGGGCTTCGTCCCGCTTTAGGGACCCTTGAACGCCCGGACGTGGGAGCCGTCGACCGCCGTCCGGGAGAAGTCCAGCACGTTCGCCTTGCGGAGTTCGGCCAGAAGGCCTCGTGGAGCCGTGGTCAGACGCCGGCCTCGGTGCACTCGGCCGGACGGCGCCAACAGGTCGTGCCTGAGTCGAACCCGAGTTCCTGCGGAGGGTGTTCCCAGATGATCCCGGTGTGCAGCACGAGCAGGATGCCCTGGAACACCAGACGGTCCGGATCCGCTTGCGCCCGGTATGGCGGGTACGGCGCTCAACCTTCGACAACAGCGGTTCGATCACTGCCCTCAGCTCGTCCTCGGCATGCCACGGCTTCGGCCAAGCCGTCCCACCCCCGGTTCGTCGCTTCCGGCACGATCCCACCACCTCGAAGATCATTTCGTTAGGAGTTCCCAGAGCCGCGGGCCGCCGAGGGTGAACGTGGCGGCAAGGGACATGCCGTGAACGGCAAGCTTGATCGAACGGTTCAGGCCTGATTCCTTTCCTGGTCATGCGGATGTGAACACGCCGTACGTCATCAGTCCGTGCCCCCCATCGGCGCGGTGCCGGAGGCGATCTCTTGGAGGGCTGCCACATGGCGGGTGAGGGCGGTGCGGCCCTCGGAGGAGAGGGAGAGCCAGGTGCGGGTGCGTTTGCCGACGAAGCCTTTGCGGACCTTGACGTATCCGGCCTCTTCCAGGAGGGAGATCTGCTTGGAGAGGGCCGAGTCGGTGATCTCGATGGCGTCGCGGAGGGTCCTGAAGTCCGCTTCGTCGACCGACGCGAGCGCGGCCGCGATGGAGAACCGCACGGGCGCGTGGATCAGGTTGTCGAGCGACTTGCGCGGGTGTGTCACCGTTCACCTTCTGCGAACCGGCCGGCCTTGCGATCCAGGATGCCGATCACAAGGAACGGGACACCGCAGAGAACGGCCCCGGGCAGCCACCAGGCGGGCTCCCCGGAGAAGCGGGCGGAGCCGATGGTGACCGTCAGGCTGTAGACGCCCGCTCCGGCCGCCGTGGTCACGGCGTACAGCGCGCGGTGGTGGCGGGGCAGGAGGGAGCGAGTCGCCGTGTAGATGCCGAGGGCCAGCAGCGGGAGCAGGAGCAGGACGGGGACGGCGTACGGCACCTTGGGCTGGACGAGCAGGCCGTACACCGCGGTCAGGACCATCATGGCCACGCCCAGGAGCAGGATCAGGGCCGTACGGGGGCGGCGGCCGGCTTTCCGCATGCGCGAGGCGGCCGCGTCGGCGGAGGCGAGGGCCTCGCGCGCCTGGTTTTCGTCCATCATGGTGCCTTTCTGTACCGCTGCGGCCGCGGGCGGCCGTCCAGTGTCCGGTTTCCTTCTCGCGCTTGCCCGGCGCGCGTTACGCCGTCTCGCCCTGGTCCCAGCGGAAGGTGCGTACCGCCAGCCACACCGCCACGGCCGTGGTGGCGAATACCGCCAGGATCGAGAGCCACACCGGGTGCTGGGGCGAGCCGGCCAGCATCTCGATGGTCGTGGTCTTGCCGGCACCGTTGGGGCCGAGGAGGCCGAAGATCTCGCCGTGGCGGACCGTCAGATCGATCCTGTCCGTCGCGGTCTTCGTGGTTCCGTGGGGGCCGGGGTAGCGCTTGGTGACGGCGGTGAGCCGGATCGCCGCGTCCTGCGGTAAGTCGGCCTCGGGAACGGGTGCGGTGGTGTCGGTGTCCAGTTCGGGCATTTCCGAGTCAGCCTCTCGTGGGTGCCGCTGAGAACTCGCCGAGTCACGCACGGTTCCTACCGTGGCATTCACTTTCCAGATCGGCAAGTGAATGCCAAGGCGGAACATGGTTGGCTGGTATAGGAGTTTGCGTGGCGTGCGGCGCTCGGGCCGGTTAGTACTACAGCCGTAGATCGTGATCTTCATGCTTGAGCGGCTTGACGCCGGTAGTGGCTGGTCTGGGATCGGGCCTGGTGGCGGCGTCGCCAGACGGACCAGCGAAGTTGGTGGACAGGGTCAAAGACGGTCCGGTTGACGAGCGCGGTGAACAGTCGTTGGATCTCGTCACAGGTGAGCGGTATCAGCTCGTCGGGCGAGGGATGACCCTCGTGTTCGTTCGCGCGGAGGACAGCGAGGAAGGCGTGCGCGAGCATGGCCAGGGTGACCCAGCGGGACCAGGACGGGTATCGGCGGACCTGGTGCTCGTCCAGGGCCGCCAGGCCCTTGCCGGACTGGAAAAACTCCTCGACCCGCCACCTTGATCCAGCGACGCGCACCAGGGTGGTCAGCGGCACTGCGGCAGGTGAGTAGCAGCGGTAGTAGGCACGTTCGCCGGTACTGCGGTTGCGGCGGATCAGCAGCTGCCGGCTCCCGGGCCTGGGATCGGTGAGGTCGATGACGGCCCAGTCGTAGAAGCGGTGGCCCTTGGCGCCGGCCCCTGCGGACAGCTTCTGCCGGGCCCTCTTGGGCACCTTCCTGGCCAACATGTCGGCGCGAAACCTCCCGGCGCCTGTGGGGACTTCGTGCGAGCAGGCCACCGCGAGGACGTAGCCGGTGCCGCGTTCCTCCAGCGCGGTGCGCAGCCTCGGGCTGCCGCCGTAGACCTCGTCTCCCACGACCCAGGCGGCCCGATGGCAGGCGTCGAGGAATCGGGTGACCATGCGAGCGGCCAGCTCCGGCTTGGTCACGAACTCCGTATTGTCACCGAGGCCGACGGCCCGGCAGCGGCCGGGATCGGAGGTCCAGGAACGCGGAACATACAGTTCCCGGTCCACTGCGGCGTGCCCGCGGCGGCCGGCGTAGACCAGGTAGACGGCGACCTGGGCGTTTTCGATCCTGCCCGCGGTGCCGGTGTACTGCCGCTGGACTCCAACGGTGTCGGTGCCCTTCTTCACGTCGCCGGTCTCGTCGACCACCAGCACCGCCTCGTCGTGCAGGTGCTCCACCACGTAGTCACCCACCTCGTCGCGGACCTGGTCGGCATCCCACTTCGCCCTCCCGAGCAGGTGCTGCATGCCGTCCGGGGTCCTCTCCCCGGCCCACTCGGCGATGGCCCAGCAGTTCTTGCGCGGCAGGTCCGACAACAGGCCGAGTACCGACTTCCGGGCCCGGGGTCGGGATTCGACCCGTGTGAAGCGTCCCGCTATCCGGCTCATCAGGCCCTTGAACGCCTCCTGCCAGCAGGCAGGGTCTACGCTGTGACCTGCGGCCACCGCATGATCGTTTGTCTTCGCACACCGATGATCAACGGTGGCCGCGCTCGTCTCCACACCGCGTCAGGTCGCGCAGCGTCTGCCTGCGGTCCTGTGTATCGGAGGGCTTGTGCAACGTGGCGAAGTCTGGTGGGTCCAGTTCGACGAGCGGAGGTTGGTCGTACTGCTGTCAGGAGACGACGCGTCCGGGTTCCAGGTGATGCAGGTCGTCGCTCCGGCGGGCTTCGACATCAGCGGTCTGGGCATCGAAGTGACGGTCGGCGCCGGTGAAGGGCTGCCACTCGAAGGCGTGCTGCGGCTCGCGTTCCCGCGTCCAGGCTTCACCCCGTGCACGTGGCTGACCACCGTGTCCCGGGACGACCTGATCGAGCGGGCGGCCGTCCTGTCCTCCAGGAAGCTCAGCGAGATCGACGATGCCCTCCGACTCGCTGAACAAGCACAGGAGCGGACCCCGGCAACGACCGCGAAGCTCAGCGAGATAAGGGACGCCCTCCGTCGCGGTGAACTCGGGTAGACGGAGAAGGAGCCGACGCCCGCGACGGCATGGGCGATTTCGGGCGAGATGATCCACGCTGGACACCTGCCGCCTCGACACCCCTCATCATCGAGATCACGATCTACGGCTGGAGTACTGGATGAGTGAGTCCGGTGTTCTCAGTGGTCGTAGGTGATCAGTGATCGTTTGATGGTGGCGCCTGTGGTCCAGTTGTGCCAGAGGGCGGCGGCCAGGGCGAGGAGTCGCTGGCCGGTGCGGGCGAAGACTCCGGCAGGGGTTCTGCCGCCGTGCTGTTCCAGGCTGAGCCGGCCCTTGAGGGTGTCGATGACGGCTTCGATCCACTGGCGGACACGGGCGATCTTGCCGAAGCGGGCCGGTTCGTCCTTGCGGTCCGGTCGCACCAGGTGGGCGCCGAGCCGGTCGGTGATGAAGGTCTCGAAGTCTTTCCCGGCGAAGCCCTTGTCGGCCAGGATCACCTGGCCTTGGTGGGCGAGGTGGTGGTCGCGTTGCGGTAGCGCGGCCATCACCTCCCGCTCGCCGAGTTTCGAGTTGGCCAGGCACCAGGTGACGGGCATGCCCTCGGCGGTGGTGACCAGGTGGAGCCGCAGGCCCCAAGAGCAGCGGGAGTGGGAGCGGCAGTGGCCGTAGCCGGCGTGTCCGGCCAGTTCGGAGCGTTTGACGGTCTCGCGGGAGGCCGCGCAGGACAGTGGGGTGGAGTCGATCAGCCGCAGGTCGTCGTGCCAGGTCGGTGCCTGCCGGGCCAGGGCTTCGATCACCTGGCTGATCAGGGGACCTGCGGCGTTGAGGCGTTTGTTGTAGGCGGACTGCTGGGGCAGGTAGCGAAACAGGTGCTCCAGCCGGGCGTGCGCGAAGCGGATGAAGTGCCGGGCCGAGGGGAACCCCAACAGCACCTGGGCGACGGCCAGGCACAGCAGTTCGGCGTCCGTGAGTTTCGGGGGCCGCCCGATCCGGCGACAAGGCGCCACGTGGTCGTCGATGAACACGTACAGTGCCGCCAGAAGGGCGTCCAGGTTCGTCTTCACACACTGACCGACGGGCGCCCTTCGCCATGGTCGCGACCAGCACAAACATCGGCCCCACTCATCTGGGGGGCGACACGCGTGCCACGTACACCGTGTTCGTCGCCGTGCCGCCCCGCACCGGGTTGGAGAAGGTCACCACATGGGCCTCCGCCTTCGCGAACACCTCGGTGAGCACGGTGGTGAACGCCTCGTCCGGCGGATCGTCCGACCACAGGGCGAAGACCCCGCCGGGCCGCAGGTGCCCGGCGAGCGTCCGCAACCCGGCGGGCCGGTAGAGCGCCGCGTGCCGCGGGTGCAGCACGTGGCGCGGCGAGTGGTCCACGTCCAGGAGCACGGCGTGGAAGCGGCGCCCCGGGCACCGCGGGTCCAGGCCGTCCACTCCGGCGGCCAGCGCGAAGAAGTCGCCGTGTGCGAACCGGCACCGGGGGTCGTCCGTCAGTGCGGCACCGAGCGGGACGAGCCGCCGCTCGTGCCACTCGACGACTTCCGCCAGCGCCTCCACGACGACCAGGGAACCCACCCGTGCGTCGTCCAGCG
Organism: Streptomyces tamarix; assembly: GCF_032423885.1. NCBI lineage: Bacteria > Bacillati > Actinomycetota > Actinomycetes > Kitasatosporales > Streptomycetaceae > Streptomyces > Streptomyces tamarix. Next base: position 24,545 of record NZ_JAWCTQ010000021.1, read on the forward strand.
CCGCCCGCGCGGTGTACCCGAGGCCCAGGCCGCCCACCGCGACGTCCAGTGGGGCGGCGGCGTCCGGCAGCGCGGCGAGTCCGAGCCGGGCGAGCGCGACCTCGCCCTCGGTGAAGAGGCTCGACATCAGGTACGTGTCGTCGAGCTTCACCTCGTACACGTCCGCGCCCGTCAGTGGGTCGCGGCGGCGCCGCAGGCTGATCTCACCGATCGGGGTCGGACGCCAGTCGATCTCCTGGAACCGCGCGCTCACCCGCCGGACGCTACCGGACGGTCCGCTCGATCACGGCCACGACACCGGGGAAGGAGCCCGTCCGCTCCCGGTCGGAGGGCGGACGGGCACGGGGAGGGGGGAGCGGGTCACAGGCCGCCGGTCTGGACGAGCCGGTTCGGGGAGCTCTTGGTCACCGTGAGGACGTCCTTCACGGACTGCTCGACGATCCACGCGGCGACCGCGCGGGACGACGCGGTCGGGTGTCGCTGCTTGTAGAGGGCGGCGACCCCGGCGACGTGCGGGCTGGCCATGGACGTGCCGCTCATGTGGGTGCTGCCGCCGCCCAGCTTGGCCGATTTGATCTGCGTGCCGGGCGCGTAGATCGTCAGGCAGGGGCCGAAGTTGGAGAACGACGCCTCCTGGTCCAGGTGGTTCGTGGCGCCGACGGTCATGGTCCGGGCCGCGCTGGCGGGGGAGACGCCGCACGCGTCGGCGGAGCTGTTGCCGGCCGCGACGACCGGCAGGACGCCCTTGTCGGACAGGACGGTGGTCGCCGTGTTGACCACCTCGGAGCGCGGGCCGCCGAGCGAGGCGTTGAGCACCGAGGGCCGGTTCGAGTTCACCGCCACCCACTCCAGTCCGGCGATGATCCCGGCGAAGGAGCCCCTGCCCTCGCAGTCGAGGACCCGTACGCTGACCAGTCCCACCTGGCGGGCCACCCCGTGGGTGGCGCCCCCGACGGTGCCCGCGACATGGGTGCCGTGGCCGTTGCAGTCCCGGCCGTTGCGCCCGTCGCCGATCGCGTCGAACCCGGGGCGCGCCCGGCCGGTGAACTCCGGGTGGCCGTAGTCGATGCCGGTGTCGAGGATGAACGCCGACACGCCGGCGCCGGTGCCTTTCACGTTGTACTGGCCGTTCAGCGGCAGGAACGGCTGGTCGATCCGGTCCAGGCCCCAGCTGCTCGCGGGGGCCCGTGTCTCCGGGACCGGGACGGTGCTGACCACCGCGTCCTGCTCCACCGCCGCGACCCCCGGGGCCGACCGTACGGTCGACAGTTGCGCCGGCGTCAGTTTCGCGGCGAATCCGCGCACCACCTTCTCGTACGAGAACAGCGGGGTGACCCCGGCGTGTTGGGCCACTTGGGCGGGGGTCGCGTCCGGTTCGAGGGTGACGATGTACTGGCCGTCGATCCCGTCCGCCGGGGCCGGGCGCAGCGGGGCGGGGGTGGTGCGGGGCGGTTCCGTGTCGGACCCGGCCGCGGTGGCCGGGGTGGCCGCGAGCGGCATCAGCAGGAGGAGGAGGGCGGCGGATGCGCGGCGCGCGGGCAGCCTCATGGGGTCTCCGATCGGTCGGTGACGGGCGAGCGACGTCGTGCTTCACCTCGTCCGCCCCGGGAGGGCGAGGTGACGTCGTCAGGTATCTGGACTCGCTGGGGTCACACCACGCGACCGTGTCAGGACCACGCCACTCATCGGATGAGGTGACGAACGGCCGCGACCGTGCCGTTCGCCCCGTCCCGTCCCGGCCCAGCCCCGGCTCCCGCGCCGGCCCCGTCCCGGCCCTGCGCCGGCCCCGTCCCGGCCCTGCGCCGGCCCCGTCCCGGCCCAGCCCCGGCTCCCGTGCCGGCCTCACCCCGGCCCCCGCGCTGGCTCCGCCCCGGTCTCGCCCCGGCCTCCGTGCGGGTCTCGCCCCGGCCCCCGTCTCGGCCCCGCGCCGGGTCTCACCTCGGCCCCCGACCGGCCTCGTTCCAGCCCCCGCACCAGCCTCGTTCCAGTCCCCGCCCCGGCCCCCGTCCCGGCTCCGCCGGCCGGGACGCCGTCAGACCTCGCCCTCCGCGGTCTCGCGGCGGGTGAGGTTGGCGCCGGACCGCGGATCAAAGACGTGCATGCCCGACGTGTCGACGTACAGCTCCGCCCGGGCGCCCTCCCGCACCCGGGTCGCCGTGCTGAGCCGGGTGATGATCTGGTGCCCGCCGCCCCCGGTCTCGGACGCCCCGGAGTCCGCCGCCAGCTCCGCGAGGTCCTCGCTCGCCGCCGGCTCCCAGCCCTCCTCCGTGAAGTGGGCGTACACGTCGGAGCCGAGGGACTCGACGACGTCCACCGTCGCCGTGAACCGGGCGCCCGGCAGGTCCGGGTCCACCAGCGCCGCGTCCTCGAACGCCTCCGGCCGTAGGCCCACGACCAGGTCCCGCGGCGCCCCGGCCCGCTCCAGCAGCCGGCGTACCCCCGCGTCCAGCGGCAGGTCCCCGACCGCGGTGCGCAGGACGCCCTCCTCCAGCGAGGCGTGCAGGAAGTTCATCGCGGGCGACCCGATGAACCCGGCCACGAACAGGTTGCGCGGCTGGTCGTACAGGTGCTGGGGCGTGCCGACCTGCTGGACGACGCCGCCGCGCATCACCACCACGCGGTCCCCGAGGGTCATCGCCTCGGTCTGGTCGTGCGTCACGTACACGGTCGTCGTGCCGAGCCGCTGCTGGAGCCGGGAGATCTGGGTGCGCATCTGTACGCGCAGCTTCGCGTCCAGGTTGGACAGCGGCTCGTCCATCAGGAACGCCTTGGGGCTGCGGACGATGGCGCGGCCCATGGCGACGCGCTGCCGCTGTCCGCCCGACAGGTTCGCCGGTTTGCGGTCCAGGTGTTCGGTGAGGTCGAGGACGCGGGCGGCCTCCTCCACCTTCTCCCGGATCACCGCCTTGTCCGTCTTCGCCAGGCGCAGCGCGAAGCCCATGTTCTCCCGCACGCTCATGTGCGGGTAGAGGGCGTAGCTCTGGAAGACCATGGCGATGTCGCGGTCCTTCGGCGCCTTGTCGTTGACGACCTGCCCGCCGATGCGGAGCGTGCCCTCGGTGATGTCCTCCAGGCCCGCGATCATGTTGAGGGTCGTGGACTTCCCGCAGCCGGAGGGCCCCACCAGGATGACGAACTCCCCGTCGGCGACGGTCAGGTCGACGTCCCGCACGGCCACGGCACCGTCCGGGTACCTCTTGGTGATGCCCTCGAGAACGATCTCGGCCACTGTCGGTGCTCCTTGGTGGGGATGCCGTAGGCGTAGGGGACGGGGCGGGGCGCGGGTCAGCCCTTGACGGCCCCCGAGGTCAGTCCGGCGACGATGCGCCGCTGGAACAGCAGCACGAAGACGATGATCGGCACGGTGATCACCATCGCGGCGGCGGCGATCGACCCGGCCGGCTCCTGGAACTGGCTGCTGCCGGTGAAGAACGCGATCGCCGCCGGGACCGTCCGCGCCGACTGCGTCGAGGTGAGGGAGATCGCGAAGAGGAAGTCGTTCCAGCAGAAGATGAAGACCAGGATCGCCGTCGTGAACACCCCGGGCGCCGCCAGCGGCGCGATCACCAGTCGGAACGCCTGCGCGGGCGTCGCCCCGTCGACCTTCGCCGCCTTCTCCAGGTCCCAGGGGATCTCCCGGAAGAACGCCGACAGCGTGTAGATCGCCAGCGGCAGCGAGAAGGTCATGTACGGCAGGATCAGCCCCGGCCACGTGTCGAACAGCCCCAGGGCCCGCTCGATGTCGAACAGCGGCGAGACCAGTGAGATCGGCGGGAACATCGCGATCAGCAGCGACAGCCCGATCAGCAGCCGCTTCCCCGGGAAGCGCAGCCGGGCCACCGCGTACGCGGCCATCGTGCCCAGCACCACGGCGACGGCCGTGGCGATCAGCGCGATGCCGATCGAGTTGACCAGCGCCCGGGTGAACACCGACGTCTCGAAGATCCCCCGGTAGTTGTCCCACGTCCACTTCGTCGGGACGACACTGCCGTCCGTCAGCGTCGAGGGGTCCTTGAAGGACAGCGCCGCGATCCACCAGACGGGGAACAGCGCGTACGCCACGACGGCGACGTTGGCGATCGCCCACCCGGTCACATGCCGCTTTCCCGCACGTGCCATCAGCGGTCACCCTCCCCGGCCCCGGGGGCGGCCGCCCCGAACAGCTTGACGAACGCGAAGGCGATCAACGCCACACACAGGAAGATCAGCACGGAGACCGCCGATCCGATGCCGAGGTTGAGCGCGGTGAACAGGTTGTCGTAGCCGAGGATCGACACCGAGCCGGTGCCGTGCGCGCCCGCCGTCAGCACGAAGACGCTGTCGAAGACGCGGAACGCGTCCAGGGTGCGGAACAGCAGCGCCACCAGGATCGCCGGCTTCATCAGCGGCAGCGTCACCCGGGTGAACCGCTGCCACCCGCCCGCCCCGTCCACCATCGCGGCGCGCAGCGTCTCCTCCGGCACCAGCGCCAGCCCGGCGAGCAGCAGCAGCGCCATGAACGGCGTCGTCTTCCACACCTCCGCCAGGATGATCAGCCCCAGCGCCGGCCACCGCTCCGTCAGCGGCGCCTCCCCGGCCGGCAGCAGCGCGGCGAGGTAACCGATGCCGGGGGTCCAGGCGTACTGCCAGGAGAACGCGGCGACGACGGTGACGATGCCGTACGGGACGAGGACCGCCGTGCGGACCGTGCCGCGCCCCAGGACCGTGCGGTGCATCACCAGCGCCAGCGCCATCCCGAGCACCAGCTCGACCGCGACGGACACGACCGTGATGAGCAGCGTCACCCAGAACGCCTCCCACCAGAACGGGGACGACAGCACCGCCGCGTAGTTGCCCAGCCCCACGAACTCCGCCCGGTCGGGGAAGCGCAGGTCGTGGCGTTGCAGCGACAGGTAGACCGCGTAGCCGATCGGGTACGCCGTCACGGCCGCCATCACCAGCACGGCGGGCGCGCACAGCAGCCAGCCGAGCCGGCGCTCCTGCCGCGCCCCCTCGGGGAGCCGCGCAAAGGCCGTCGCTCCCGGCCCCGCCGCGCCGTTCCCGGCCCGTTCCCCGGCGGCGCGTCTCACGGGATCAGCCCCTTCGACTGGAGGGCGTCCTCGATCTGGTCCCCGATGGTCTCCACGGACCGGCGGGGGTCGATCGCCGAGGGCGGGGACAGCGTGTGGGCGATGACGACGGACACGTTCTGGTAGGCGGGGGTGCGGGGGCGGACGCTCGCGTTCCGCAACGACTGGTAGATGGCGTCGGCGAACGGGTAGCTCCGGACGAACTCCTCGTCCGCGTACAGCTCCCGCAAGGTCGGCGGCAGTCCGCCGTCCACGGCCGCCGCGATCTGGTTCTCCCGGTTGCGCAGGCACAGCGCCGCTTCGAACGCCTGCCGGGGGTGGCGGGAGTACGCGCCGATCGCGAGGTCGATCCCGCCGACCGTCGGCCTGGCGGGCCGCGAGGCGTCCACCCTCGGGTACGGCGCCCAGCGGAAGTGCCGGAACAGCTCCGGGTTGTTGGCCTTCATCGACGGGTGGACGAACGGGTAGTTCACCTGGAACGCCGCCCGCCCGGACTCCATCGCGAGCCGGTTCTGGTCCTCCATCTGGTTCGGCAGCGACGGGTCGGCCGCCGGCGACCTGGCGAGGTCCCGCATGATCGTGGCCGCCCGGACCGCGGGCCGCCCCAGCGACGGCGCGGTCGCGTCGGCGTCGAGGATCGAGCCGCCCGCGCTGGCCACGAGCGTGTTGAACCAGACCGTCAGCCCCTCGTACTGGGCGCCCTGGACCTCGACGTGGTGCGGTTTGCCCTCGGCGGCCAGCCGGCGGGCGACGGCCAGCATCTCCGCCCAGGTGCGCGGCGGGCGGTCGACGAGGTCGGCGCGGTACCAGAGCAGTTGCGTGTTGGTGTTGTACGGGACCGCGTACAGCCGGCCCTTCCACGTGCCGGTCCGGAGCGGTGCTTCGAGGGTGCCCCGCTCGGCGCGGCGGCGCGCCCCGCCGGTCCACGGCAGGACCCAGCCCGCCTCGGCGAACTCGGCGGCCCACGTGACGTCGAGGCCCATGATGTCGATCGAGTCGTCCTCGGCGGCCAGCCGGCGCACCAACTGCTGCCGCTGCCCGTCGGCGGTGCGCGGCAGCTTGTGGTACGCGATCCGGTAGCGGCCGTTCGACGCGCGGGAGCAGTTGCGCGCCGCGGCGGCCAGCGCCCCGGAGTCGTCGGGGAAGTTGTACCAGTTCAGCGTCGTCGGCCCGGCCGGCTCGCCGGAGCCGCAGGACGCCAGGGGCGAGGCCAGCAGCGGCAGCACGAGCAGCGCCCGCAGCCCGCGCACCGCGCCGCGCGCCCGGCCCGGGCCCCTCCCGGTACCGCGCCCACCGGCCCGGAGCGGCCGCCGGCGGGCGGAGTCCTCCCGGACCTCTCCTGACATGGGGTCGACGGTAGGCCCCGGCGGGGGCCCCGCACGCGCGGCACAGGCGGTTGCGGCACACGGCCACCCGAGTGGCCGACGCCCCGACCGCCGCCTTTGGCCGGGGCGTCCACGGAGCCCCGGCCGGGGCGGCGGTCGGGCCTGTGCCGGTCGCCGCTACCCGCCGGGCCCGTACCCCGGTGCGTCCCCGGCGTCACGGGGCCGCGCGCGGCCCGGGTCCCACCGCGGCGGTCGTACCCGGACCGGCCCCACCCACAGCAGCCCGCCGCCGTGCGCCGGGGCCTCCCGGCGGGGCTCCACCCGCACGGCGGGGGCGGGGCGGGGCCGCCGCCGGGCGTCGTGCGCGCGGCGGCCGTCGTCGTACGCCGCACGTCGCGCCGGGTCGCGCAGCACCCGGTACGCGGCGACCACCTCGTCGAACCGTCCGGCGGACGCCCGGCGCTCCGCCTCGCCCCGGCCCGGGGCGCCGTCCGGGTGCAGCGCGCGGACGAGCCCGCGGTACGCGGAGGCGATCTGCTCGGCCGACGCCGTCGGCGCCACCCCCAGCACCGCGTAGGGGTCGCGCCGGACGCCGCCCGCGTCCTGCCCTGTCGCCACGGTCATCACCTCGCAGCGGTCCGTACCCCCGTCCCCCCTCAGGCGGAACCCGCGGGGATCAGCCGAGGGAGCGCCGGTCGTGGTCGCTGGCCCGGCGCAGCTCGTCCGTGCGCCGCGCCACGTCCTCGACCCGCGCGGCCAGCTCCGGGTGCCGGCCCCGCAGGTGCGGGCCGGTGGCGGCGAGCGGGCCGATGAGGCCGGCCGCGTCGTCCCCGGCGAGCGCCTCGGTGAGCCGGCCGATCGGCGACCGGGCCTGCCGGGCGAGGTCGTCGAGCGCCGTGATCTGCCCGGCGAGCTGCCGCAGGTCCGCGGCGTTGCGCCGGGCCCACGCGCTCACCGACCGGTCGGCGGCCCGCCGGTCGCGGGTCGCCTTGACGCGCTGGTCGCCCGTCGTGCCGTGGCCGCCGCCGGGCCGCAGGCGCAGGTACCGGCGCTCGGCCGCCTGCCGGCTGGCCACGCCGAGCGGACCGGCGAGGTCGGCCCAGCTGGCGCCGGCCGAGCGGGCCGCCTCGATGAGCGCGGGCTCCCAGTCCGCCAGCCGCCGCCGCACCTCCCTGAGCAGGAGCAGGGCCGCGAGGGCGTCCTCCGTGCCGGGCGGGGGGACCTGCGGCCCGCTCCCCCCCTCGCCCGCCGGGGCGCCGTGCGCCGTGCGGATCGCCTCGTCGATCGCGCTCAGCGCGGTCGCGGCGGCGACGAGGGAGCCGGGGGCCGGTGAGTGCGGCGTCGGCTGCTCGGCTTCGCTCACAGGGCCTCCTTCACGGGAACCAGTGGTCATCGGTCCGATGACGCAGGGGATTGTCATTCTTTCGATGACGGAGGGCCTTGTCATCATCTGGATGACGAAGTGCATTGTCATCACTTAGATGACGAAGGGAATTGTCATCGTTCCGATGACATGTTACAACAGGACACAGGTGACCGCATTGGCATGGAGCGTCCGAGCCAGTGGAGGTGGTTCACGATGTTGATGCGCACCGATCCGTTCCAGGAGTTCGACCGGATCGCCCAGAGGCTGCTGGGCGCGTCGGGGACGTGGTCGCGGCCCACCGCGATGCCGATGGACGCGTACCGCGAAGGCGACGAGTACGTGATCGCCTTCGACCTGCCCGGCGTGGACCCGGACGCCATCGACGTCGACGTCGAGCGGAACATGCTGACGGTGAAGGCCGAACGCAGGCCGCAGGCGAAGGCCGAGGGCGTGCAGATGGAGCTGTCCGAGCGTCCCCTGGGCGTGTTCTCCCGCCAGGTGATGCTGGCCGATACCCTCGATGTGGAGAACATCAAGGGCGACTACGACGCGGGTGTCCTGACCCTGCGCATCCCGATCGCCGAACGCGCCAAGCCGCGCAAGATCGCCATCAGTGCCGCAGGCGACGGCTCGCGCAAGGAGCTCGGCGGCTGATCGGACCCCGCTCGCAGCGCGGACGGAGGGCGGAGGAGTCCGCCCTCCGCAGGCCGGAAAGGACGCGCGATGCAGATGAGATGGGAGCCGTTCCTGGACGCCGTCCAGGACCGCGGCGAGTACGCGTCACCGCAGGAGGCGGAGCGCGCCGCCAGGGTCGTCCTGGCGCTGCTCGGCGCGCACCTCGTCGGAGAGGTGCGGGCGGAACTGGCCGCCCGGCTGCCGGAGACCTTCGAGCTGATCCTGCTCAACCCCCTCCAGGCCGCCGAGCCCCTCTCCCCGGAGCGGTTCGTCCGCGCCACCGCGGCGTGGATCGAGGGAGCCACCGAGGAGACCGCCAAGTGGGACGTCGGCGCCGTGCTGAGCGTGGTCGCCGACGCCGCGGGCGACGACCTCATGCGCCGCGTCCTGCTCCAGCTCCCTCCGGGGTACGACCTTCTCTTCGGCCGCCCGCGGGCGGCCTGACCACCACAGACGACACACGGCCGCCCACGGGCGCGACCGGGGAGGAAAGGCTTTCCAGCATGACGTGGCAGGAACTCGTGGACCGCATCCGCACCGCCGGCCGCTACGACTCCGACGCGGAGGCGGAACGCGTCCTGCGGGCCGTGCTGACGGTACTGGGCGGCCACGTCATCGGCGACGAACGCTGCGAACTGGTACGGGTCCTGCCCGCCGAGGCCGGCGCCCTCCTCGCCGCCCAGATCCCGGTCACGGAGCCCGTCGCCGCGCCCGAGTTCGTCGAGCGCGTCGCCCGCGCCCTCGCGCCGCTCACCCCCGCCGAGGCCCGTTGGGCCACCTCCACGGTCCTGGGCGTCGTCGGCGCGCACGTGGGTGACGACCTCACGCGGCGGATCCTCGCCGGCCTGCCCCGGGGCTACGCCCTCCTGTTCGGCCTGGTCGAACTGGCCCCCGCCGCCTGACGACCCGCCACCCACCCCTTTCCGTGCGGGTAGTGTTCGAAAATACGTCGGCTGCGTCGAACGCGTCGACGGCATCGAGTACGCCACGTACGAGGATTAGGGGAGGGACCGCGGTATGCGGAAGATTCTGCGCGGAGGGCGGCGCCGGCTGGGCGCCCTGGGAGCGGCCGGGGCGCTGCTGGCCACGGGAGTGGCGGGGGCGAGTGGGACGGCGGCGCACGCCGCGGACGGCGCCAACGGCCCGGTCGTCCTCACCACGCCCGGCGTCGCCGCGGGCGGCCAGGCCGTCCACACGGTGACGGTCGACGCGGCGGAGGGCGGCGTACTGACCCTCGGCTTCCAGACCGCCGACGACCAGCGGCCCTGGGGCATGCGCGACGAGTGGTCCATCGGCCTCACCGTCGGCGCCCCGGACGGCGTGGAGCAGCCGTGCACGTACCCCGGGTCCGCCCTGCTCCTCGAAAAGGTGAGCTGCGAACTGCCGGCGGGCCGGCACACGCTCACCTACCGGGTCTCCGCGTCCGCCTCCGTGCCCTCCTGGCACATCGTCGTCGACGCCCGCTTCGCCCCCGCGTCGGGGGCGGCCGACGCCACCGCCGCCGGCCGGTTCGACGTGGCCGGCGTCAGCGCCGTGCCGATGGACTGGGACGTCCTCGCCCGCGACCGGAGCGGCGACATGCGCGCGTACGGCTCCTACGAAGGGGAGGGGTCGGCGCTGGACGTCGAGTGGGGCAAGGACCTCGGTGTGAACTGGGGCCAGTACGACCGCCTCACCAAGCTCGCGCCGATCGACGTCCGCGGCCGCGGCGGCGACGTGGTGGCGCGCGACGCGTCCGGCGTGCTCTGGTACCACCGGCTCGCCGGCGGGGGGCGCACCTCCTTCGAGCCCCCGGTGCGGGTCGGCTCCGGCTGGGGCGCGTACCGGTCGATCCGCGGCGCCGGCGACCTGACCGGCGACGGCCGACACGACCTGCTCGCCGTGGACGGTTCGGGCGTGCTCTGGCTGTACCGGGGCACGGGTGACCCGGCGCGGCCCTTCGAGGCCCGTCGCCAGGCCGGCACCGGCTGGAACATCTACACCTCCCTCACCGGTGGCCTCGACGTCACCGGCGACCGGAAGGCCGACCTGATCGCCCGCGACGGCTCCGGCGCGCTGTGGCTCTACCAGGGCACCGGCGACGGCAACGCCCCGCTCCAGGCCCGCCGCCAGATCGGCACCGGCTGGAACATCTACGACGTGCTCGTCGCGTACGGCGACGTCACGGCGGACGGCCACCCGGAGCTGCTCGCCCGCGACACGGCCGGTGTCCTGTGGCAGTACACGGGCACCGGGAACGCGGCGGCGCCGTTCCGGTCGCGCGTCCAGGTCGCCCAGTACTGGGACGGGTTCGACGCCATCCTCTGATGGTACGTCAGGTCCGGTGCGCCGCCGCCCGCGGCCGGCCGGTCAGCGGGTCGGTCGGTCGGCCGGTCGGTCGGCGGGCTGGTCGGCCAGCGGGCGGAAGTGGCGGGTGAGCGCCCAGGCGGCGACCCGCTCGCCCGTCCGCGTGCCGACCGTGTTCGCCGTGCGGGTGTGGATGCCCGCCCAGGTGCGGGCGCCCACGCAGTCCCGGTTGTACTCGTAGGCGGAGGCGTAGTAGCGGGTCTCCTTCGCGAAGGCCGACGTGATGCGCAGGTCGAGGAACGGGCTGTCGGACAGCAGCGTCAACGTCCGGGCCAAGGCGCCGGTGGTGGTGGTGTGGCCACTGAGGTAGTCGGGGTGCGAGGGGGTCTCCAGGAGCGGCTCCCACGCGGGGTCGGCCTGGGTGCGGGGGTTGTTGTCGCGGTCGGCCTCGCGGATCGCGGTGATGGGCCGCCAGGTGCCGTAGTGCAGCTTGGCGTCCCACGCGGCGATCGTCGCGTCGATCTGGACGGTGTTGACGGCGGCGAACAGGCGTGCCGTGTCGACCAGGTCGAGGCCGTTCCGCGCGGCACGGTCGGCCAGGGCGCCCTGCAGGTCGAGGTCGACGAAGAACCGCGCGGTGTCGGTCTGCCACCGGCTCCGCACCCGGCTGTTCTTCGCGCCGTACGCCTTCACCTCGTTCAGGTCGGCGGCGTAGCGGGCGGACGGCAGCGCGGGCGGCGGCCCGGGACGGAACCGGTCGGGCCGGTCCATGAGCAGCGGGCGCAGCCGTGCCAGCCACGCGGTGGTGAAGGGGCGGTACGCCGACGGTGTGGGGCGCCAGACGCCGGGGGCGGGGGAGGCCGGGAAGGCGACCCGGGCGCCGTGGCCGTCGTTCTTCCGCAACGCGATGACGTGGGTGGCCGCGCGGTGGCCGAACGCCACCCCCGCCTTCTCCGCCCACCCGTCCGGCACCGCAGCGAGCGAGGCGGCGTGGGCGGCCCTCAGCCGGGCCGCCGCCTGCGGGAAGTAGTGCCGCAGCACGTCGTGGGCGGCGGTCGCGGCGGCGGCCACGGCCGACGCCGTACGAGGCGCCCGTCCGTTCCAGCGGTACGGCTCGTACCGGCCTTCGATCCCGACCACCGCGTTGTACATGCCCGTCGAGACGAGGGCGTGCCACAGGGCCTTCTCCGGCGAGATCAGACGGTTCTCGGGGTCCACGACCTCCGCCGTCAGCCGCGCCCAGTCGGCGATGACGGAGCCGGGGGCGGAGGCGGAGGGCGCGGTCTGCGGCGCCGGTGCCGCAGGTGCGGGGACCGGCGCCACGATCGCCGTCAGACCCAACAGCGTGGCCGCGGCCGCCAGGGTCCGGCGCGGTGACGTCCTCATCGATCTCTTATGCACTTTTATCCCTTTTTGGTCGATATCCGTCATTCACACCTTCGGCGTTCGGGCGGGAAGCGCAATCGCACTCGCCGCTCCAGGTGCTCCAAGCACCCGTACGGAGTCGACCCGGGACCCATGTCCGTTTGATTACTATTTCAGGGTATTGATTAAATACATATGACTTGTCTATTTTTGGGGTGAGGTGGCGGGGGGCGGGCGGGAGGCGCAAACCGTGATGTCGGTCACGGCGGGCGGACGGCGGAATTCCCCGGACGCCGCGCGGGGGCACGGAATTCACCGCCGAACGGGGCTGCAATGGATCATCGGCCGGAATTCCCGCCCTTGTTCCTCCCGGCGGATTTCGTTTACGGTCACCGTCATTCCGGAGGGAACGCCGAATCCTGCCGCCTTCCGGATTCCAGCACCCACACACGCGCGCTCGGCAGGAGCGGGGGAACCAGGTAAGTCGCCGGTCCGGTGTCCGGAGCGGCTAGGGGTGAAGTCGCGGGAGACCGCGGCCGGGCATCTCCCGCCCGAACCCGACAGCTCACCTCGCAGGCGTCGGAGAGGAAAATCCCCATGCCCGCACAGGGTAAGCACCGTCGCCCCAAGAACAGCCGCCTCAGCCGCGGGCTCGTCGTCGCGAGTACCGGCGGGGCCGCCCTCGCCCTGCCCCTGACCGGCGCCGCCACCGCCTCCGCCGCACCGGTCGCGGCGCCCGCCGTGGCCGTCGTCGCGCCGGCCGCCGCCGTCCAGGCCGCCAAGCCCGTGACGTACACCGTGGCCGTCGGCGACACCCTTTCCGGTATCGCCGGCGAGCATTCCGTGAGCGGCGGCTGGAAGAAGCTGTACGAGGACAACAAGAAGGCCATCGGTGACGACCCGTCACACATCCGGCCCGGTCTGAAGCTCACCATCGGCGCCGCGGCGGCGGCTTCGGCGGAGCGTTCCGAACCGGCCCGCGCCGACCGCTCCGAGGCCCGCGCCGTCGTCACCCCCGTCGCGGTGAAGACGTACGCCGACAACCTCGACGGCTGGATCAAGGAATCGTTGGACATCATGGCCCAGCACGGAATTCCGGGAACCTACGACGGAATTCACCGCAACGTCATGCGCGAGTCCTCCGGCAATCCGCTCGCCATCAACAACTGGGACTCCAACGCCGCCGCCGGGACGCCCTCCAAGGGACTCCTCCAGGTCATCGACCCCACGTTCAGCGCCTACCACGTGCCCGGCACGTCCCTGGACCCGTTCGACCCGGTCGCGAACATCACCGCCGCGTGCAACTACGCCGCCGACCGGTACGGCTCCATCGACAACGTCAACGGCCCGTACTGACCCGCCCTCCGGGTATCCGACGCGCCGGGCCCCGGCCCGTCGGGTGCCCGGTCGCGCACGTCAGCGGTAGAGGGCCGGCCGCTCCACCAGGCCGACCTCCACCCGGCGGCCCTCGGCCCGCGCCCGGAGGGCCGCCTCGCAGACGGCCGCCGCCGCGTACCCGTCCCAGCAGCTCGGGCCGGTGGCCCCACCGCGCAGGGCGGCGTCCACCCAGGCCCGCACCTGCCGGTCGTACGCCTCCTCGAACCGCTCCACGAACCCCGGCGCGATCGAACCGCCCCACCGGCCGCCCGCGGCGACGAGCATCCCGTGCGCGTCGCCGATCCGCGCGGTGCCGTTCTCGCACACCGCCTCGGCCTGCACCTGGTACCCGAAGCGGCAGTTGACGTAGACCTCCACGTCGGCGAGCGCCCCGCCGTCCGTCTCGAAGACCGCGAACTGCGGGTCGTCGACGCCCTCGGGGGCGTTCCCCGACGGCCGCGGCCGCATCACCGTCACCGCCGTGATCTCCTGGCCCAGCAGCCACCGCGTGACGTCCATCTCGTGGACCGCCGAGTCGCCGAGGAGCATCTCGCCGGTGAACCAGGGCGGCGACGAGGCGTTGCGGTGCCGGTGGTGCAGCATCAGCGGCCGACCCAGCCCGCCGCCGTCCAGCAGCGCCTTCAGCCGCAGGTATTCGGCGTCGTACCGCCGCATGAAACCCACCTGGACCAGCCGCCTGCCCAGCCGCTCCTCCGCCCGCAGCACCCGCAGCGCGGACGCCGCGTCCGGGGTGAGCGGCTTCTCGCACAGCACCGGCAGCCCGCGCCGGAGCGCCGCCATCAGCGCCGCCTCGTGCGCCGGACCGGGGGAGGCGACGAGCACGGCGTCCACGCCGGGCGCGGCGATCGCGGCGGCCGGGTCGGTGTACGCCGCGCAGCCGTCGACACCGTCCGCGACGGCCTTCGCCCGCTCGGCGTCCACGTCCGCGACGGCGGCCACCCGCGCCCCGCTGATCACCCGGTCGATGCGGCGCACGTGGTCGGCGCCCATCCGGCCGGCGCCGACGACGGCCACGCCGAGCGTTCCGCGCTGGGTCATGGTCGAAGGTCTCCTTCCCCGAGGTCCGGGAGGTCGGAAGGTCCGGCAGGTCACAGGGACCGGGGGCCCTGGATCCGGAGGGACCGGGAGGCCCCGGGGGCTGGAGGGCCCGGAGGGACCGGGAGCCCCGGGGTCCGGCAGGTCCGGAGGGACCGGGAAGCCCCGGGGGCCCGCCGGTCAGGCACCGCAGGAGCGGAGGAACCGGCGCGTGCGCACCGCGATCGGCAGCGGCCGGTCCGGCGGGCACGGGTACATGTCCTGCTCCACGATGGCGAACAGGTCCACGCCGAGCCGCTGCGCCGCCGCGAGCACCGGTTCGAGTGCGGGGACGCCGGACGGCGGCTCGCACATCACCCCGCGCCGCACGGCCTGCCCGAACGGGACGCCGTTCTCGACGACCTCCGCCAGGACGGCCGGGTCGACCTGCTTGAGGTGCAGGTAGCCGACGCGCTCCCCGTACGTCTCGATCAGCTTGACGCTGTCGCCGCCGCAGTACGCGTAGTGCCCCGTGTCCAGGCACAGCGAGACCAGGTCGGGATCGGTCGCGTCGAGGAACCGCTCCACGTGCTCCTCCGTGTCGAGGTGCGTGTCGGCGTGCGGGTGGACGACGATGCCGAGGCCGTACCGCTCCCGCACCTCGCGGCCCAGCCGCTCCGTGCCGCGGGCGAGGTCCGCCCACTGCCCGGCGGTCAGCTCGGGCGGTTCGACGACCTCGGCGGTCCTGTCGTCCCGCCAGAACGAGGGGATGACCACCAGGTGCCGCGCGCCCATGGCGCGGGTCAGCTCCGCGACCCGGCTCACCCGTTCCCAGGTCGCGTCCCAGACGGCGGGGCCCCGGTGCAGGGAGGTGAAGACCGTGCCGGCGGAGACCTTCAGGCCGCGCCGGGCGGTCTCGTCGGAGAGCCGGGCCGGGTCGGTCGGGAGGTAGCCGTACGGGCCGAGCTCGATCCACTCGTACCCGGCCCCGGCCACCTCGTCCAGGAACCTCTCCCAGGGCACCTGCCGCGGGTCGTCGGGGAACCACACCCCCCACGAGTCCGGCGCGGAACCGATCCTGATGCGGTCGAGGGACGGGGTGCCGACGGTGTCCATACGCGGTCCTTTCACCCGGGCGCGGGCGGTGCTGGGCGGTCTGGTACGGGCGGGTTCGACGGTGGTCCGACCCTATCGGCACGATGCCGCGCCGCGGGCGGTGCCCGCTCCGCTCGTCCGGCGTACCGCCACCGCGCGCCGGGGGCGGAGCCACCATCTCCCTCGCCCGTACGGTGGCGTCGCGCACCGCCACCGCGCGCCGGGGGCCGGGGGCCCGCGGGAGGCCCGTCCTCGCGCGGACGGTCCCGCCGCGGCGTGTGAGATCGCTCTCCATGCGGGTCAATGGTGTCCCTGCGGCTTTATCCCCCCGGAGGGGGAGGGCAGTAACGGCGTGAGTGAGCCGACGCCGACCACCGCCGCGCGGAAACCGTCCCGCCGTCACCAGGAGCGACACGCATGCCCGAACCCGCCGACACCGACCCCGAGCCCGCCGACGCCGGGACCGCTGGGACCGCCGGGACCGACACCGGCGTCGAACCGGGCGCCGGCGCCGCGGGCCGGACCCGCGGCGAGCCCTTCGACCTGATCGCCATGGGGCGCGTCGGCGTCGACCTCTACCCCCTCCGGACCGGCGTGCCCCTGGCGCGGGTCGAGACGTTCGGCAGGTTCCTCGGCGGGTCCGCCGCCAACGTGGCCGTCGCCGCCGCCCGCCTCGGCCGGTCCGTCGCCCTCGTCACCCGCACCGGCGACGACCCCTTCGGCGCGTACGTGCGCCGGGCGCTCCGGGAGTTCGGCGTCGACGACCGCTGGGTCACCCCCGTCGACGCCCTCCCCACCCCCGTCACCTTCTGCGAGATCTTCCCGCCCGACCACTTCCCCCTCTACTTCTACCGCTACCCCAAGGCCCCCGACCTGGAGATCCACCCCGGCGAACTCGACCACGGCGCCCTGCGCGCCGCCCGCGTCCTGTGGACGACCGGTACGGGACTGAGCGCCGAACCCAGCCGCGCCGCCACCCTCGCCGCCCTGCGCGCCCGGGCGGGAACCGGCGTCACCGTCCTCGACCTCGACTGGCGGCCCGCGCTCTGGGACGATCCCGCCGAAGCCCGCGCCCACTACGCCGAGGCCCTGCGACACGCCACGGTCGCCGTCGGCAACCTCGACGAGTGCGAGCTCGCCACCGGCGTCCGCGAACCCCGCGCCTGCGCCCGCGCCCTCCTCGGCACCGGCGTCGAACTCGCCGTCGTCAAACAGGGCCCCGCCGGCGTCCTCGCCGTCCACCGCGACGGCACCACCGCCGAAGTCCCGCCCGTCGAGATCGAGGTGGTCAACGGACTCGGAGCGGGCGACGCGTTCGGCGGCGCCCTCTGCCACGGCCTGCTCGCCGGCTGGGACCTGGAGCGGACCACCCGGTACGCCAACGCCGCGGGCGCCCTCGTCGCCTCCCGGCTCGCCTGCTCCTCCGCCATGCCGACCGCCGCCGAGGTGGACGCCCTCCTGGACACCACCGGACCGCTGTGAGGAGAACACCGTGACCAGCAGCCACCACCTGCCCGCCGGCACGGCCGCGAACGGCCCGTACACCGTCGACGTCGGCCCCGCCTCCGCCGGCTGGGACCACTCGGCGCTCCGCGTCCTGCGCCTGCCGCCCGGCGGCCGGCACGCGTACCACACCGGCGGCAGCGAGTGGATCGTCCTGCCGCTCTCCGGCGGCTGCGCCGTCACCGCCGACGGGCGGACCTTCCTCCTGACCGGCCGCCCCGACGTGTTCAGCGCCGTCACCGACTTCGCGTACGTCCCCCGCGACGCCCACGTCACGATCACCTCCCGCGACGGCGGCCGCTTCGCCCTCGCCGGAGCCCGCTGCGAGCGCCGCCTGCCGGCCCGCTACGGCCCCGCCCCCGCCGTCCCCGTCGAACTGCGCGGCACCGGCACCTGCTCACGCCAGGTCAACAACTTCGCCGCGGCCGACACGTTCGACTGCGACCGGCTCATCGCCGTCGAGGTCCTCACCCCCGGCGGCAACTGGTCCTCCTTCCCGCCGCACAAACACGACGAGCACCGCCCCGGCGAGGAGTCGCGGCTGGAGGAGATCTACTACTTCGAGATCGCCGCCCACGGCGGCACCCCCGGCCTCGGCTACCAGCGGGTCTCCCCGTCCGGCCGGGGACGGGGCACCGACCTCCTCGCCGAGGTCCGCGACGGCGACGCCGTCCTCGTCCCGGACGGCTGGCACGGCCCGTCCATCGCCGCGCCCGGACACGACATGTACTACCTCAACGTCATGGCCGGCCCCGACGGCGAACGCGCCTGGCTGGTCCGCGACCACCCCGACCACGCCTGGATCCGCGCCACCTGGCCCGGACAGCCCACCGACCCCCGCCTCCCCCTGTACACCGCCCCCTCGCAGTGAGGTGCCACCGATGAGACCGCCCACCCGCCGCCTCACCGTCGCCCAGGCGCTGGTGCGCTTCCTGACGACCCAGTACACCGAACGCGACGGCGTGCGCCGCCGGCTGGTCGCCGGCACCTGGGGCATCTTCGGCCACGGCAACGTCGCCGGCGTCGGCCAGGCGCTCCTGGAGGTCGGGGAGCGGGCCATGCCGTTCCACCAGGGCCGCAACGAACAGGCCATGGTGCACGCCGCGGTCGGCTACGCCCGGCAACTGAACCGGCTCTCCGCCCAGGCCGTCACCACCTCCATCGGCCCCGGCGCCACCAACCTCGTCACGGGCGCCGCCCTCGCCACCGTCAACCGGCTGCCCGTCCTCCTCCTCCCCGGCGACCACTTCGCCACCCGCACCGCCGACCCGCTGCTCCAGCAACTGGAGCACCCCGTCCACGCCGACGTGTCCGTCAACGACACGCTCCGCCCCGTCTCCCGCTACTTCGACCGGATCACCCGCCCCGAGGCGCTCGTCCCGTCCGCGCTCCACGCCATGCGGGTCCTCGCGGACCCCGCCGGGACCGGCGCCGTCACCCTCGCCCTGCCGCAGGACGTGCAGGCCGAGGCGTACGACTGGCCCGAGGAGTTCTTCGCCGAGCGGATCTGGACCGTGCGCCGCCCCGCCCCCGACCCCGGCGAACTCGCCGGGGCCGCCCGCGCGATCCGCGCCGCGAAACGCCCCCTCCTCGTCGCCGGCGGCGGCGTCCACCACAGCGAGGCCGAGGACGCCCTGAAGGCCCTCGTCGACGCCACCGGCATCCCCGTCGCCTCCACCCAGGCCGGCAAGGGCTCCCTGCGCCACGACCACCCCGCCGACCTCGGCGGCATCGGCCACACCGGCACCGCCGCCGCCGACGCCATCGCCCGCACCGCCGACCTCGTGATCGGCGTCGGCACCCGCTGGACCGACTTCACCACCGCGTCGGGCACCCTCTTCGCCCGGCCCGACGTCCGGTTCGTCAACCTCGGCATCACCCCGTTCGACGCCCACAAGATGGCCGCCCGCCCCCTCGTCGCCGACGCCCGCGCCGGCCTCGCGGCACTCACCGAGGCCCTCGCCGGACACCGCGTCGCACCCGCGTACGAGGCCGAGTACCGCGCCGGCAAAGAACGCTGGGAACACGTCGTCTCCGCCGCCTTCCGGGCCGACGACGGCGCCGTACCGACCCAGACGCAGCTCCTCGGCGCCCTCGACGCCGTCGTCGGCGACCGGGACGTCGTCGTCAACGCCGCCGGCTCCCTCCCCGGCGACCTGCACAAGCTGTGGCGCGCCCGCTCCCCGCGCCAGTACCACGTGGAGTACGGCTACTCCTGCATGGGCTACGAGATCCCCGGCGCCATCGGCGTGCAGCTCGCCGCGCCCGACACGCCCGTCTGGGCCCTCGTCGGCGACGGCACGTACCTGATGATGCCCACCGAGATCGTCACCGCCGTGCAGGAACGGCTCCCGCTCAACCTGGTCCTCGTCCAGAACCACGGCTACGCCTCCATCGGCGGCCTCTCCGAGCGGACCGGCGGCGAACGGTTCGCCACCGCCTACCGCCACCGCGCCGCCGACGGCACCTTCACCGGCGACCCGCTCCCCGTCGACCTCGCCGCCAACGCCGCCAGCCTCGGCATGGACGTCCTGCGCCCCCGCACCGCGGGGGAGGTGCGGGCGGCGCTGGCCGAGGCCCGCGCCTCCGACCGGCCCACCTGCGTGTACGTCGAGACGGCCGCCCCCGGCCCGGCGGAGCCCGGCGCGTTCGCCTGGTGGGACGTGCCGGTCGCGGAGGTCGCCACCCGCGAGGCGGCCGTCGCGGCCCGCGAGGCGTACGCCCGCGAGGCGTCCGCCGTCCGCCGCCACCTGTGACCTGGGCCCCTCAGCCGCCGTACCGCCGTTCGAACACCGCGAACGCCGCCTCCAGGCGCCACTGCGCGGTCGCCTTCGGGTCGGCCGCCGGCAGCCGGCGGCAGGCGGCGCCGGGGGAGGCGTGGCCGGGGGAGGCGTGGCCGGGGGTACGGCGGCGCACTCGGGGACCGGGCGGTGGCCGTCCGCCGCCGGGGCGCCCCGCCACAGGCCGCGGCCGGGCAGGAACGCGTACTCCAGGGACGCGCGGGCCAGGTCCTTCACCTCCCGGTAGCCGAGGCCGTGGACGGTCGCGGCGCGCGCGTACTCGCGGCTGATGTCCGTCCTCGACACGCCGGGGTCGTCCGTGGCGAGCATCACCGGCACGCCGTGCGCCCGGTACACGGGGAGCGGATGGTCGCCGCCGGTGACGCCCAGGACCTGGGCGTTGCTGGTGAGCGGCGCCTCGACGGCCACCTCGCGACGGGCCATCGTACGGAGCAGCCCGCGCCACCCGTCCTCGTGGACCAGGCCCGCAGCAGCGCCGTGCGGAACACCGGGTCGGTACGGGCGTCGGCGGCGGGCCGCGCGCCCGGCCCGCACGGCGGGCGGACGGCGGTCAGGGTCCGCACCACGACGCACAGCCCGTCCTCGGCGGCGAACCGGATCAGGGACTCGGTCGGGACGGCACCGCCGAGGTGGTGGTGCAGGTCCCCGCCCTTGGGCAGGCGCAGGAAGAACTCCCGGAGCCGGTCCGGGTCGCGGCGGACCCGCTCCAGCCGGACGGCGGTCCGCGCCCCGGCCAGGGCGAGGACGGACGGGAGGAGGGCGCGGCGGATGCGGTGGGCCACCCCCCGCGTGAGGGCGACGGCGGCCCGCCGGCGGGGCCTCACCACGCCGCGTCGTCGAAGAGCGCCGGCACCTCCAGCGGCGCCGCCCCGCCCGTCAGCGGCTGCTCCGTCCACATCACCTTGCCGTTCGGCGTGTACCGGGTGCCCCACCGGCCCGCCAGCTGCGACACGAGGAACAGGCCGCGTCCACCCTCGTCCGTGGTGGCCGCCCGCCGCAGGTGCGGGGAGGTGCTGCTGCCGTCCGACACCTCGCAGATCAGGCTCCGGTCGCGCAGCATCCGCACGCGGATCGGCGCGGAGCCGTACCGGATCGCGTTGGTGATCAGCTCGCTGAGCACCAGCTCCGTGGTGAACCCGATCTCGTCGAGCCCCCACTGCTCCAGTTGCCGCACGCACGCCGCCCGCACCGGCGCCACCGCCGCCGGGTCGGGCGGCACGTCCCAGTCCGCCACGCGGTCCCGCGGCAGCAGCCGGGTGCGGGCCACCAGCAGGGCGATGTCGTCACCGCGGTGCGGCGGCAGCATGGCGTCGACCACGGCCCGGCAGGTCTCCTCCGGCGTCCGCCCCGGCCCCTCGGCGAGCGTGTCGCGCAGCAGCCGCAGACCCGTGTCGAGGTCCCGTTCCCGGTGCTCGACCAGCCCGTCCGTGTACAGCACCAGACGGCTGCCCTCCGGCAGCCGCACCTCGTACGTCTCGAACGGCCCCCCTCCCAGGCCCAGCGGCGGGAACACGGGCACGTCGGGGAAGTCCACCGTCCCGTCGGGGCGCACCACGGCCGGCGCGAAGTGGCCCGCCGACGCCATGCAGCAGTCGCCCGACACCGGGTCGTAGACGGCGTACAGGCAGGTCGCGCCGGAGATCCCGGCGCCGGTGTCCCCGGCCTCCTCCTCGTCGATCCGGGACACGAGGTCGTCGAGGTGGCCCAGCAGCTCGTCCGGCGGCAGGTCGAGCGCGGAGAAGTTGTGCACCGCCGTCCGGAGGCGGCCCATCGTCGCCGCCGCGTGCAGGCCGTGCCCGACCACGTCCCCGACGACGAGCGCGACCCGCGCGCCGGGCAGCGGGATCACGTCGAACCAGTCGCCGCCCACCCCGGCCTGCGCCGGCAGGTAGCGGTAGGCGGTCTCCAGCGCGTCCTGCTCGGGGAGCACCCGGGGCAGCAGGCTCCGCTGGAGCGTCACCGCCATGGCGTGCTCCCGCGTGTACCGGCGCGCGTTGTCGACGGCCACCGCCGCTCGCGCCGCCAGCTCCTCCGCGAAGGCCACGTCCTCGTCCCCGAACCGCCCGGACGGCGCCGAGCGCCAGAAGTTGGCCATGCCCAGGACGACCCCGCGCGCCTGGAGGGGGACGGTCACCAGTGAGCGGATGCCGTACGCGAGGGCAGCGTCGGCGCCCGCCGGGTCCTGCTCCCGCCAGCCGCGCGCCGCCGTCAGGTCCGCCTCCAGCACCGCCTCCCCCCGCTCCAGCGCCGCGGCCATCGGCGTCGTCGGCACGTCGAACCGGACGAGGTCCCCGGCCGGCTGGAGCGGGTGGTCGTCCCGCACGCCGCTGACGGCCGCGCGGCGCATCACGGTGCGGGACCGCGTCGGCTCCTCGCCCCGCAGCACCGGGTCCAGCAGCTCCACGGTCACGAAGTCCGCGAACCGGGGGACCGCGACCTCCGACAGCTCCTGCGCCGTCCGTACGACGTCCAGCGTCGTCCCGATCCGCACGCCCGCCTCGTACAGCAGCCTCAACCGCTCCCGCGCCACCGCCGCCACACCCGTCACGGCCCGCAGTTCGGTCGTGTCGCGGAGCGTCGCGACGGTGCCGGACGGGCCGCCGTGCGGGTCGGTCGGCCGGGTGTTGACCGCCAGCAGCCGGTCGCCGGCGAGGTGGACCTCGTCGGTGACCGGGCGGCCCGACACGAGCAGCTCGGCGGTGTCCCCGGCCAGGCCCAGGTCGGTGACGTGGCGGCCCTCGGCGTCGGCCGGCAGGTCCAGGAGGCGGCGGGCCTCGTCGTTGGCGAGGGTGAGCCGGCCGTCGTCCCCGACGATGAGCACCCCCTCCCGCACGGCGTGCAGCACCGCGTCGTGGTGCTCGTACATCCGGGTCATCTCGGCCGGGCCGAGGCCGTGCGTCTGGCGGCGCAACCGCCTGCTCACCAGGGCCGAACTGGCCGTCGCCAGGGCGAGCGCGACGGCGCCGGCGCCGAAGAACAGCGGAAGCTGCCGGTCGACGGCGTCGCCGACGTTCTCGATGGACACCCCGGCGCTCACCAGGCCCACGACCGTGCCCCGGTCGTCCATCACGGGGACGACGGCCCGCGCGGCGTCGTGCGGGCTGCCTTCGAAGACGTCCGTGACCGTCCGGCCCCGGGCCGCCTCCTCCACGCCTTCCGCGCGCGTGCCCACGAGGTTCGGGTCGCTGTCCGCGATGCGGGTGCCGTCCGGGGAGATGACGGCGATGAAGTCCACGCCCGAGCCGTGCCAGGCGTCCACCGCGTGCGGCTGGAGCGTCTTCGCCGGGTCGGCCGACCGGAGCGCGGCGAGCGTGCCGGGGGCGTCCGCGAAGGACTCGGCCGCCGCGCGCGAACGGTTGCGCGCGTCGCGCTCGCTGGCGTACCGCGCCTGGTACGACAGGGCCATCACCGCGGCGACGATCAGCACCAGGGCCACCGCGAATTGGAGGAGGAGCACCTGCCCTGCGGCGCTGCGCACGCCCAGGAGCCGCCCCCGGCGCCCGGTCCGCCCGAGACGTCCATTCTTGCCCCTCATGGACCCTTTCTAGCACCGGGCGTGTTCTCCCGGCGACCGCGCGCACACCGCCCGCGCACAGCGCCCGCGCACGCCCCCCTCGTCCACGCCCGCCCCCGTCCGCCCCCGTCCGTCGCGGGGCGGCCCCGCCGCGGACGCGCTCCCGCGGGCGGTTTCTGCGGGGAAGGTTGACAGCTCCTTTCGGGGCTGGCTTCATGAACGCTCGATGGGAGCGCTCCCATCGCGAGCCGCTTTGACATGTACTAGACAGTAGGGACGTGACGCAGTGGGACAGTCACCCACCACCCTGCCCTCCGGCCGCCACCGGCGGTTACGCGCTCTGGCCGCCGCCGTCCTCACCGGAGCGCTGCTGTGGGCCGCGGGACCGGCCGCCGACGCGGCCACCGCCCCCGAGCCCCGTCCGGCCGCGTCCGCCGGGGCGCGGACGGCCGCCGCCGCCCCGGGCGACGACTGGCTGCACACCCGCGGCAACCAGATCGTCGACGCCCAGGGCAACGAGGTCTGGCTCACCGGCGCCAACTGGTTCGGCTTCAACGCCACCGAGCGGGTCTTCCACGGCCTCTGGTCCGCCAACATCACCGAGATCACCCGCTCCATGGCGCAGCGCGGCATCAACATCGTCCGCGTGCCCATCTCCACCCAACTGCTCCTGGAGTGGAAGGAGGGCCGGGCCTCCGTACCGAGCGCCGTCAACGCGTACGCCAACCCGGAGATCGCCGGGAAGACCACCCTGGAGGTCTTCGACCACTGGCTGGCGCTGTGCAAGCAGTACGGCATCAAGGTCATGCTCGACGTGCACAGCGCCGAGGCCGACAACGCCGGCCACTTCTACCCCGTGTGGTGGAAGGGCACCATCACCACCGAGCAGTTCTACACGGCCTGGGAGTGGGTGACGGCCCGCTACCGCGGCGACGACACGCTCGTCGCGATGGACATCAAGAACGAGCCGCACGGCGGCGCCGGTGAGAGCCCGCGCGCCAAGTGGGACGGCTCCACCGACCAGGACAACTTCAAGCACGCCTGCGAGACGGCCGGCAAGCGCATCCTGGCGATCAACCCGCACCTGCTCATCCTCTGCGAGGGCATCCAGATCTACCCGAAGAACGGGAGCAACTGGTCCTCGACCAGCGCCGCCGACTACCACTCCACCTGGTGGGGCGGCAACCTCCGCGGCGTGCGCGACCACCCCGTCGACCTCGGCGCCGGCAACGACCAGGTCGTCTACTCGCCGCACGACTACGGCCCCCTCGTCGCGCCCCAGCCCTGGTTCACCGGCGACTGGAACCGCACCACCCTCGAACGGGACGTCTGGGACCCCAACTGGCTCTACCTGCACAAGGAGAACACCGCGCCCCTCCTGATCGGGGAGTGGGGCGGCTTCATGGACGGCGGCCCCAACCAGAAGTGGATGACCGCCCTGCGCGACCTCATCTCCGAGGAGCGCCTCCACCACACCTTCTGGTGCCTCAACCCCAACTCCGGCGACACGGGCGGCCTGCTCCTCAACGACTGGAAGACCTGGGACGAGGAGAAGTACGCCCTGCTCAAGCCGGCCCTCTGGCAGCACGGCGGCAAGTTCGTCAGCCTCGACCACCAGGTCCCGCTCGGCGGCACCGGCAGCACCACCGGCCTCAGCCTCGCCGACGTGTACGGGGGCGGGGGCGGCGACCCGGACGACACGACGCCGCCCGCCGCCCCCTCCGGCCTGACCGCCACCGCGACCGGCTCCGCCTCCGTCACGCTCCGCTGGGCGCCGTCCACCGACGACGTGGGCGTCACCGGCTACGACGTGTACCGGGACGGGGCGAAGGTCACCACCGCGCCGGTCACCGCCACCACGTACACCGACACGGGGCTGACCCCCTCCACCCGGTACACCTACGCCGTACGGGCGAGGGACGCCGCCGGCAACGTCTCCGTGCCCTCGGCCGCCCTCGCCGTCACCACCGCGCCCTCCGGCGGCGGCGACCCGGTGGGCGGGCTGAAGGTCCTGCACCGGACCACCGACGGCTCGCCGACCGACAACGCCATCCGCCCCGAGCTGCGCATCGCCAACACCGGTACCGCGCCCGTCGACCTGTCCACCGTGACCGCCCGCTACTACTTCACCCGCGACGGCGGCGCGCCCACCGTCAGCGCGTGGTGCGACTACGCGGCGGTCGGCTGCGCCCAGATGAGGCTGCGGGTCGTCCCGCTGTCCTCCCCGGTCGCGGGCGCCGACGCCTACCTGGAGGTCGGTTTCGCCGGCGGCACCCTGGCGGCGGGCCGCGACACCGGGGACATCCAGCTCAGGATGAGCAAGGCGGACTGGTCGGCGTTCGACGAGCGCGACGACCACAGCCGCGCCCCGTCCTCCGCCTACACCGAGGCCCGGTCCGTCCCCGCCTACACGGGCACGGCCCTCGCCTGGGGCGCCCCGCCCGCCTGACCCGCCCCGGCACCTCCGGCCCTTCCCCGGCCCGGCCCCGACCGCCCCGCGCGGCCGGGGCCGGGCCCTTCGTGCGTGACGGCCCGCCCGCCCGGCAGTTGATACGAGCGGAAGCGGATCTTCCGCTGTGGTACCGGAGGTGAGGGAGACGTCATGACGGATCGGGAACGGACCCTGACGGTGGGCGTGGTCGTGGCGCGCACGGGACGGCTGGCGAGTCTGGGCGACCCGCTCGCGTTCGCGCTGGACCTGCTGCGGCCGCGCCTGGACGCCGTACGCCGCGGGGGGCGCCGGTACCCGCTGCGGCTGGTGGCGCGCGACAGCCGCTCCACCGCCGAGGGGGCGCGGGAGGCGGTGCGGGAGCTGATCGCGGACGAGGACGCCCGGATCGTGCTGACGCTCGCCGGCACGCAGGTCCTGCCCGCCGTCGCCGACGCGTGCGAGGAGGCGGGAGTGCCGTGCCTGTCGTCGGCGTTCCCCTGGCAGGTGTACTACTTCGGGCGCGGCGCCGACGAGCGGCGCCCGTTCTCGTGGACGTACCACTTCTGCTGGGGGCTCGACGACATCGCCGAGACCTTCGCCGACCTGTGGGAGCACGCCGCCGGCCCGGGCCGGACGGTCGGCTGCCTGTGGAACGACGGCCCGCAGGGCACCTGGTCGCGCCACGCCGAGCGGGGCTTCGCCCCGGCGGCCCTGGCGCGCGGGCACCGGCTGGTGGACCCGGGCGGCTACCGGGAGCCGGCGGAGTCCCTCGACGACCACGTCACGGCGTTCGAAGCGGCCGGCGCCGACATCGTGACCAGCGCCGCGACCGCCCGCGACCTGGCGCTGTTCCGGGCGCGGGCGGCGGAGCGGGGGCACACGCCCCGGCTGATCACCTGCTCCCGGTGGCTCGCCTACCCGCCGACCACGACGGGCGGCGGCGACCGGCCGGCCCAGGACCGGGTGGCGACCCTCGTCTACTGGACGCCGTCGCACCCGTACCGCTCCTCGCTCGACGGCACGACCGCTGCGGACCTGGCGGAGGCGTACGAGCAGGCCACGGGCGGCCAGTGGCTCCAGCCGCTGGGCCTGGCGTACGCCCTGTTCGAGGTCGCCCACCACGCGCTCGCCACGGCGGACGACCCCGCCGACCCGGCGTCCCTCGCGGCCGCCGTGTCCCGCACCCGCCTGGAGACGGTCGCGGGGCCCCTGGACTGGACGGCGGGCCCGGTGCCCAACATCGCCACGATCCGCCTGGCGGGCGGCCAGTGGCAGCCGGGGGAGCGGCACCCCTACGAGCTGGCGGTCGTGACGGGGGGCCGGGTGGAGGGCCTGCGTCCGACGGCGGACCTGCTGCCCCCGACCCCCGCCTGACGGGCCGGCGGGAGGCCCCCACCGGAGTACCGGGCCGACGCGCCCCCGCCGGACCGACGCGCCCGCGCGGTGGCGGGTCGCGGTGCCGGGCTGCGGGGCGCGGCGGAGGGGGGCGGCGGGCCGCCCGGAACGCGCGGACCGGTGGCCCGCACGAGGCGGACCACCGGCCTGGGTGGGGGGATCAGATGATGCTGACGCCGTACGCGCTCAGCGCCTCGGTGACGGGCTGGAAGAACGTGGTGCCGCCCGAGGAGCAGTTGCCGCTGCCGCCGGAGGTCAGACCGAGGGCGGTGGAGCCGGAGAACAGGGGGCCGCCGCTGTCGCCGGGCTCGGCGCAGACGTTGGTCTGGATCAGGCCGGAGACGATGTCGCCGCCGCCGTAGTTGACCGTCGCGTTGAGGCCGGTGACGCTGCCGCTGCGCAGGCCGGTGGTGGAGCCGCTGCGCTGGACGCTCTGGCCGACGGTCGCGTTGCCGGCGGAGGTGATGTCGCGGTACGAGCCGTTGTACAGGTACACCCGGCCGTCCGCCGCCGACGCGTTGGAGTGGCGGATGAGACCGTAGTCGTTGCCCGGGAAGCTCGTGCCGGCGCGGGTGCCGAGCAGGGTGGTCTGCCCCGAGTTGGTGTACCAGGTGCTGGTGATCTCGGTGCAGTGACCCGCCGTCAGGGCGTACGTCACGCCGCTGCTGTTGCGGACGTTGAAGCCGAGGGAGCAACGGCCGCCGCCGCCCGCGTAGATGGCCTGGCCGCCCGCGATGAGCTTGTTGAACTTGCCCGGCGTCCGCTTGATCTCCACGGCGCCGGCGCGGTCGCCCGCGGCCTTCTTCAGCTCGGCCAGCTCGGCCGCCGAGACGGTGGAGTCGGCGGTGACGACCAGCTTGCCGGACTTGGCGTCGGTGTACCAGGCGGTGCCCGGCACGTCGGCGTCGAGCACGGCCGCACTGACCTGGGACAGCTCGGCGGCGGTCGCCCGGGGGGCGGTGGTCTGCGCGCCGGCACTCGGGGCCGCAAGCGCGGTGGCGGTGACCAGAGCGGCGGCGACGGCGGTCAGCCGCGCGCCTCTCGCGAAACCGTCGCGGGGGGTGAAGCGCTTGAAGTTCACTGCGTCCTCCGGTGGGGGATCGTCGAAGGCCCGTTGGGTGCACGGGCCCGACAGGCGACTTCGACGGACCGGCGGTTTCCCGGCGTCGACATGTGCCTGACAACTTGTGACCTGGGAATCTTCGCGTCCGTTTCACCCCGGCGACAAGGCTGCCTTTCGGTCCCGCTACGCGCGTCCGGAGGGAGGAGGGCCGAATGGGCCGGTTTCTCCGGGACGCGCCGCGGGCCGCGGCGCTGCTGCAAAGCCGTGAAAGCGTTTGCTGACGGGAGGTCGGGCGCCCGCCGACGCCCTCACCGGCGCGAGCCGGGCGGACGCGCGGACAGGGAAACGGACCGACCGTTCGGGCTGTTCAGCCTCGAACGGACGGTCCGTCGTCCCGCTGAGCCGCGGATCCCGCCCGTGGTCGCCGCCGGGGGCCGGGCCCCGCCCGGCGGAACGGTGGCGCTCGCAATCCGGGGTGACGGGCCTTCCGGAACGCTGCCGGCGGGCCCGTCGCCCCCTTATGCGTCAATCACTCCCCTTCGCCCCGCGCGGCACGTGTCCGGATTCCGCCCCTCCGTGTCCGGCGGGCGGAACCGGGCGGGCGGACGCGCCGTCACCACGTGATGGGCAGTGCCTCCGGGCCCCGGATGAGCGCGCTGCGCCGCCAGGGGACCTCCTCGGCGGGCACCGCGAGCCGCACCTCGGGCAGCCGGTCCAGGAACGTCTCGACCAGCAGCTCGATCTCCATCCGCGCGAGCAGCGCGCCCGTGCAGAAGTGCGGCCCGTGTCCGAACGACACGTGGGGGTTGGGGGAGCGGTCGAAGTCGATCCGCTCAGGGTCGGGGAAGACCTCCGGGTCGCGGTTGGCCGCCAGGTACGACACGTACACGGCATCGCCCGCCGCGATCCGCGCGCCCCCGATCTCCACGTCCTCCAGCGCGATCCGGGCCAGCCCCACCGACGAGCGGTGCGGGATGTACCGCAACAGCTCGTCCAGGGCGCGCGGCCGCGACTCCGGCTCCTCGCGCAGCCGCTCCCGCAGCCGCTCCCGGGTGAGCAGCAGGTACAGCATGTTGCCGCAGTTGTTGGTGACGGCCTCCCCGCCGATCTGCACCGGCCCCACCAGCCCGACGGCCTCCTCGGCGCTGATGTCGCCCGCCGCGACGGCCGCGCCCAGCAGCGACAGGATGTCCTCGCCGCCGCCGGGGTCCGCCGCGCGCGCGGCGATCTCCCGCGTGAACCACGCGTACATCGCGTCCTTGGCGCGGCCGGTCGCCGCCGCGCCGTTCGCCGGGAAGAGGATCTCGTGGACCCAACCGCTCATCCGCTCCCGGTCGGCGTCCGGAACACCCATCAGCTCGCAGATCACCGTGGTCGGGAACGGTCCCAGCACCCGTGCGACCAGGTCTGCCGGCGGCCCGTCCCGCAGCATCCCCGCCACCAACCCGTCGAGCATCTCCCGCGCCCGCTCGCGCAGCCGCTCCACGCCGCGCGCCGAGAAGGCGGGCGCGATGGCGCGGCGCAACCGGTTGTGGTCCGGCGGTTCGGCGAACGCCAGCGACCCGGGCCTCGGCTTGAAGTGCGGGGCGAGGCGGGTGACGGCCAGACCGGGGACGGGGGCGCGGCTGAAGCGCGGGTCGTTGGTGACCGCCTTCACGTCCTCGTACCGGGTGACCAGCCACGCCCAGCCCTCCCCGTGCGGCAGTTGGATCCGGTTCACCGGCCCCTCCCGCATCAGCTCCTCCAGCACCGGGTCGAACTCGGTGGCCTTCAGGTCCAGCGCCGGCCAGAACCGTACGGGCGGCGGCCCCAGGGGCGGTCGTGCGACGGTGTCCTCGATCACGCGCGTGTCTCCGTTTCCTCGACGGGGTGCGGGGCTGCCCCCCTCCCTCACCATCCGTCCCGGGCGCGCGGTCCACCCGCTGGACTACTCCGGACGGTCCGCGCCCGCCACCGCGGGGAGCCCGCCCGGCGGACCCGGGCGGGAACCGCCGCGCGCCGGACGCCGTGAGAACAGGGGAAGGCAGAACCAGCCACCCCGGGCCGGCCCGGGAGGAGAGGGGCGCGCGATGGCCGCGGCAGCCGTACGGCTCGACGGGAACACCCTGCTGCTCGGCGGAGGGGTGAGGGTCCGGTTCATCAGGACGCTGCGCCTCCCGGAGACCGGCACCTTCCCCCTGCCACCGGGGCTCGGGGAGTTCCCCGTCCGGCGCGTCGAGGACTTCGCCGCCACCGTGCCGCCCGAGTGGCGGGCGCGCGGTGGCGTCCTCGTCCCCCTGTACCTGCGCGAGGCGATGTGGCTGAGCTTCGCCGGCAGCCGGGAGCCCGCCGCCCTCCAGGTCGGCGTCGGCAAGGTGTGCGCCGTCTCCGGCCGTCCCTGGAGCGGCACCCTGGCCCGCACCCCGCAGAACTACGTCGTCCTGCCCCGCCAGCCCTGGCTCGACGGCATCAACTCCGGGCGCGGCACCGTCCGCCAGTTCGTCGCCGTGCCCCTTGGGCTGGGCGCCACGGTGGAGGGGCAGGTGACGGGCGAGGAGACCTGGGGCGGCGTACAGCTCCAGGCGTTCGGGTTGGACGGCCCGGCCCGCGACGCGTGGCGCGCCGAGCAGGAGGAGTCGGCCCGGCGGGCCGCGGCCGGGAGGGCCCGGGGCGGCCCCGCCCCGTACGCGCCCGCCCCGTACGCGCCTGGCATGTCCGCCCCGTACGCGGCCGCCGCGCCGGGCGCCCCCGCCGCGCGCTCCGCCGCGCCGCGCCGCGCCGCCGCGATGGGGCTGGGCGCGGGCGGCACGATGCGCCAGGAGGTGTACCGGGACGACCGGCCGCTCTCCGACTGGGCGGCCGAGCCGGCGGGCCGCGTCTTCGTCCACCTCGTCACCCCGCCGGAGTGGCGCCGCGTCACCGGGGAGGAACCCCCGCCGTCCCCCGTCGACCGCGACGCCTACACCCGTGCCGGACTGCCCTGGTACGACTACGACGACGCGTCCGCCGCCGACCTGCCGCCCACCGGGCCGCTGTCCGGCGTCCGGCCGGTCGGGGACTGGCTCGGCGACGACCACGCGCCCTGGACACCGCCGGGCCCGCACCAGGTCCGGCCGCTCGGCGACGCGGTGCCGCCCGGCGAACCCGTCGGAGACGGCGACTGGTGAGGCGCCGCCCCTCCCCGGCCCGGCCCGGAGGACCCCGGGCCCACCGCGTGCCGGTGCGCCCGCCCGCGCGGCGGGCCGGCCGGGACCCCTCCGTCCGGTCCGCCGCCCCGGCGGGGGCGTGGCCGTCGCCCCCCGGAGGCCCGGAGGGGTGACGCGGCGACCGCGTCGGCGCACGAGCGAGGCCCGTCGCCCCCGGACATCCGGCGGGGTGCTCGGCCGGGCCTCCCCCCGCGACCCTCCACCCGGGTCGGGAGCCCGACACCGCGTCCCCGCCCCGCTGAGGCGAACCGGACCGGGGACGTGACCGGTTCGGCGCCCTGCCCGCCCCCTCCGGGCCGCCGTCGCGCACGTCCGCGCCGCCCACCCGTCCGGTGCGCCGTCGCCGCCTTCGCGGACGAGTACGGACCCCACGCGCCCACCGAGCCACGCGCGCACCGCGCCCACCGAGCCCCGCGCCCACCGAGCCCACCGCGCCGCCCGGGAGGCGCGGGCCGCCGGGGCACCGCTCGCGCCCCGCTCACGGGACGGTCCGCCGCGCACGACCGGGCCCATGAGGGCGCACCCGCCCGGGGCGTGCCGCACCTCCTCGCCACCGCGGACGCCCGCGGTGACCGTCCCACCCCTGCCGGATCCGGAGGCCCGCGGCGACCGCCCCCGCCCGCCGGATCCGGAGGCCCGCGGCGATCCCCGTGAACAGGATCAAGTCCGCGCTACTGCCCCCGATCCACAGGAAGGGGAACCTTGCGCAAACATCGGGCCAAGGCGTGACCCTGCGTCAAACTCCCTTACGGGAAGGGACTATGCTCGGCGCTCGTCGTCATATGATCTTTCTCGTTCGATGGGTTTGAGGGTGCTGATGGTCCGTGAGGAATCGTCGCCCGGAAGTGGAAGCCCGCGGTCTGCGGCATCTTTCGTGTGGCTGCTGCCCGCCGCTCTGATCGCCGTCGCCACCGGGGTCGCCGTGGCCGTGGTGGAGGCTTCCGCACGGGGACCGGTCGCGGTCGCCGGAGGGGTGTCCGCTCTCGTCCTCGTCGCGCTGGGCGGCGAGGTCGCGCGCCGGGGCCGGGTGATCGACGAGCTGCGCCGTACCGTCGCCGCCCGTGACACGGCCCTGGCCCGCCGGTACGCGGAGACCGCCCACCTGGCGGGAACGCTGCTGCCGGACGCCGTCCAGCGGCTGCGGAGGGGGGAGTTCCCCGAGGACGTCCTCGGTTCGCTCACCGCGCCCGAGGAGCACCAGGCCGTCGTCCGCGTGGTCGTCGACGCGGTCGTCGCCGAGGAGGACCTGCGCGAGTCCGCGCAGCGCGCCTTCGTGAACATCGCCCGCCGCGTCCAGGCCATCGTCCACCAGCAGGCACAGGAACTGCGCGCGATGGAGGACCGGCACGGCCACCACCCCGAGGTCTTCGGCGACCTGCTCCGTATCGACCACGGCACGGCCCTGATCGGCCGTCTCGCCGACTCCATCGCCGTCCTCGGCGGCGCCCGCCCGGGCCGCCAGTGGAGCAGGGCCGTCCCGCTGTACAGCGTGCTCCGCGGCGCCATGTCGCGGATCATCGACTACCAGCGCGTGGAACTGCACTCCGTCACCGAGGTCGCCGTCACCGGCCCCGCCGTCGAGCCGCTCATCCACGCCCTCGCCGAACTCCTCGACAACGCCACCCGCTACTCCCCGCCGCAGACGAAGGTCCACCTGACCGCCGTCGACGTGCAGTCCGGCATCGCCGTCGAGATCGAGGACGGCGGCGTGTCCATGAGCGAGGAGGCCCGCAAGCGGGCCGAGCGGGTGCTCCGCCAGGCCCAGCAGGGCATTGACCTCAACGACCTGGGGGAGACCCCGCGCCTGGGCCTCGCCGTCGTCGGCCGACTCGCGCAGGCGTACGGCTTCCAGGTCTCGCTGCGCTCCTCCGCGTACGGCGGCGTCCGCGCCGTCGTCGTCGTCCCGCAGGAGCTGATCACCACCGTCGCCACCGCCTCCGGCCTCGCCCACGGCATCGGCGCCTCCTCCGTGCCCCGCACCGCCGTCCCGGCCGCCCCGGCCCCCGCCCCGGCCTCGGTCCCGGCCCCCGCGGAGCGTCCCGCCAGGGGCCCGGTGGCGGACGGCGGGGCCCCGACGGTGGTCGAGCGGACCGCGAACGGCCTGCCGCAACGACGCCGCAGGAAGCCGCTCGCCGAGCCGCCGCAGGCCGCAGCCGCCGCACCGGCCGCATCCTCGGGCCAGGCGTCGCCGGCGCCCGCGGCCCCGGCTCCCGGCCAGGAGCCGTCACCTCAGGTGCAGCCCGGAATGTGGCTGGCCGCCTTCCAGAGCGGCCTGTCCGGGGAGCCCAACGACGCAAGCAAGGGGAACTCTCAGCAATGATCAAGCAGCAGGCCAACATGGACTGGATGCTCAAGGACCTCGCGGAAGGCGTGCCGCAAACCCGACACGTGGTCGTGCTCTCCGCCGACGGCCTGCGCATGGCCCAGTACGGCACCGACCACGACACCGCCGACCGGCTCGCCGCGGCCTGCGCCGGACTCCAGTCGCTCGCCGGCGCCGTCGCCTCCGAACTCCCGCACGGCAACGGCCGGATGCGGCTCGTCGTGATCGAGATGGACGGCGGCTTCTTCTACCTGATGGCCGCGGGCACCGGCGCGTACCTGGCCGTGCTCGCCGACGAAGGCGTCGACGCCGGGCTGATGGGCCAGCGCATGCGGGACCTCGTCCTGCGCATCGGAGAACACCTGAGCAGCCCGCCGCGACAGGACGGGCAGGGCGTCAGGTGAGCGAAGCGGGCGGCGGTGACTGGGAGGACACCAGTCCCGAGCGGCTCTACGTGATCACGGGGGGACGCAGCGGCGGGTCGGCGCCCGCCGAACTCGACCTCGTCACGCTGATCGTGGCGAGGTCCGGTGCGAAGCCCGGGATGCAGCCGGAACACGCGGCGATCGTGCAGCTGTGCCAGTCACCGCTGTCCGTGGCCGAGATCTCCGCGTACCTGCGCTTCCCGGTCAGCGTCGTCACGGTGCTGCTCGGCGACCTCCTCGCCGACAACCGCATCGTCGCCCGCGCACCCGTCCCACCCGCACGACTCCCCGACCGCGCGTTGATTGAGGCAGTGATCGATGGACTTCAGAAGCTCTGAGCACAACGGCTCCGAGCAGCACGGCGGCGGCGCGGTTCGGGGGCCGCGCAGCGAGGACGTGCTGCCGGAGACGGCCACGACGGCCGTCAAGGTGGTGATCGTGGGCGGGTTCGGCGTCGGCAAGACCACCTTCGTCGGCTCCGTCAGTGAGATCCGCCCGCTCACCACCGAGGAGACGATGACCCAGGCCGGGGTCGGCGTCGACGACACCTCCGGCGTGGACGGCAAGACGTCGACCACCGTCGCCATGGACTTCGGCCGGATCAGCATCAACCAGGAGCTGGTCCTGTACCTCTTCGGCACGCCCGGCCAGGAGCGCTTCTGGTTCCTGTGGCGCGGCCTGTTCGAGGGCGCCCTCGGCGCGGTCGTCCTCGTCGACACCCGCCGCCTGGAGGTGAGCTTCGACGTGCTCGGCCGGCTGGAGGAGCGCGGCGTGCCGTTCGTCGTCGCGGTCAACACCTTCCCGGACGCGCCCGCCTACCCGGTCGAGGAGCTCCGTGCCGCCCTCGACCTGCCGCTGTCCGTCCCGATCGTCCCCTGCGACGCCCGGGACCGCGGCTCCAGCCGGGACGTCCTGATGACGCTGATGCGCTACCTGCAGACCCTCGCCACGACCCAGGAGGCGTCATGACCGCCCCCCACACCGAGTCCGCCCCCGGCCTCACCCCGCCTCCGGGCTGCCCCGCCCACGGCATCGGCGCCACCGCCCTGCGCCGCATCTACGGCCCCGAGGCCGAACGCGACCCGAAGGCCCTCTACGAGGAGCTGCGCCGGCAGCACGGCCCGGTGGCGCCCGTCCTCCTCCACGGCGACCTGCCGGCGTGGATCGTCCTGGGCCACCGGGAGAACCTGGAGGTGATGCGGTCGCCGTCGCGGTTCTCCAACGACTCCCGCCTGTGGCGGATGTTCAAGGAGGGGCGCGTCCCCGCCGACTCGCCGCTGCGCCCGATGGTCGAGTGGCAGCCCATGTGCATCTTCACCGACGGCGCCGAGCACGAGCGGCTCCGCGCGGCGGTGCGCGACGCTCTGGACCAGTTCGACCGGCGCGGCGTGCGCCGGTACGTCATCCGCTACACCGACCAGCTCGTGGACGCCTTCGCCGCCGAGGGCCGCGCCGACCTCATCGAGGACTTCGCCGAGAAGCTGCCGATGCTGGTGATGACCCAGCTCCTCGGGATGCCGGAGGAGTACGGCCCGCACCTCGTCGACGCCGCCCTGGACCTCATGAAGGGCACCGAGACGACCGTCTCCAGCAACGAGTTCGTCGTCCGCACCCTCCGTACGCTCACCGAGCGCAAGAAGGCCGAGCCGGGCCACGACCTGGCGAGCCGGCTCCTCGGGCACGAGGCGAACCTCAGCGACGACGAGGTGCTGGAGCACCTGCGGCTGGTGCTCGTCTCCGCCAACGAGACCACGGTCAACCTGATCGCCAACACGCTGCGCCTGGTCCTCACCGACCGCCGCTTCCGCGCCAACCTGGCCGGCGGCCACATGACGCTGCCGGACGCGCTGGAGCAGGTGCTGTGGGACGACCCGCCGCTGTCGGCGATCACCGGCCGCTGGGCGACCGGCGACACCGTCCTGGGCGGCCAGCAGATCAGGGCCGGCGACATGCTGCTGCTGGGGGTCGCCGCCGGCAACGTCGACCCGGAGATCCGCCCCGACCTGGACAAGCCGCTCCTGGGCAACCGGGCGCACCTGGCGTTCAGCAGCGGTCCGCACGAGTGCCCCGGCCAGGACATCGGCCGCGCCATCGCGGACACCGGCGTCGACACGCTGCTGGCCCGCCTCCCCGACTTGCGGCTCGCCGTTCCCGAGGGCGAACTGCGCTGGAACGCCGCGTGGCTGTCGAAGCGCCTGGAGGCCCTGCCCGTGGAGTTCACGCCGCCCGCCTCGGCGGCGCCGAGGGGTCCGGGCGCGCCGAAGGACTTCGCGTCGACCGTCCCGGGGCCGCTGCCCGAGCAGGTCCCGCCCCCCGCCCCGCGCCCGGAGCCCGAGGCGGGTTCCCCGGCGCCCGCCCGGAAGAGCTGGTGGAGCCTCTTCTTCCGTTCCGCCGGCTGAAATTCACGGAACTGCCCCTTCCGGGGGGCGTTCTGCCCATTGGATCAAGGTTATCGGGTGGCTACTATGCGCCGTAGTTGATCACTTCCATGGCGCACGTGGCGTCTGCTGCCGCCTCTTCGCATCATGCACACGCGTCGCGACGCGACGAGCTGAGCACCGTCCTCTTCGCCGGCGCCGAGACCACCGCCTCCTCGCTGGCATGGGCCTTCCACGAGCTGGCCCGGCGCCCGGACGTGGAGGCCGAGCTGGTGGCCGAGATCGAGGAGGTCGTCGGCGACCGGCCCGTGGAGATCGGGGACGTGCCGAAGCTGACCGCCGTCCGCCGCGTGCTCGACGAGGTGATCCGCCTCCACGGCGTCACCCTGCTGATGCGCCGTGCCACCGCCCCCGTCGAACTGGGCGGCCGCCGCATCCCGCAGGGCGCGGAGGTCGCCTTCAGCCTGTACGCCATGCACCGGGACCCCGACCTGTACCCCGACCCGGACCGGTTCGACCCGGACCGCTGGCTGCCGGAGCGCCGCGCCTCCGTCGAGCGGCACGCGTACGTCCCGTTCGGCGCCGGCAACCGCAAGTGCATCGGTGACGCGTTCGTCTGGACGGAGGCGACGATCGCCCTGGCGACCATCCTCGCCTCGTGGCGGCTGCGGCCCGTGCCCGGGCACGCCCCCCGCGAGGTGCCCTCCGCGGTGGCCCACCCCGACCGCGTCCCGATGGTCGTCGAGCCGCGCCGCGGCTGAAGCGCCGCACGCGCCCCGCGCCCGGAGGCCCGGCCGCGTCCCCACGGGGACCGGCCGGGCCCCGCGCGGCGCCGATCGCGCCCGCCCCGCCGGACCGGACGGCCCGGTCCCCCGCCGTCTCCGCCCCGCGGGCCGGTGGCCCCGGCGGCGTTCCCGCGGGCGTGCGGGGCGGGCACCACCACCGGCCGGGGGTGACCGGTCGTCAGGAACGCCCGTCCGCGGGCCGTTCGGCGGGCCGGGTGCCCAGGATCCACAGCCGGCCGCGTTCGACGGTGAACTCGACGGCGCCCACGTCGCCGCAGCGGTCGCCCAGCCGCCGCAGGTGCGCGCGCAGCTCCGCGTACGCGGCCGGGGCGAGCCGGCCCAACTCCTCCAGCGGCAGCGGCTCCCGCATCCCCGCGGTGACGTCCTCGCCCTGCGCGTCCGGCAGGTAGGCGCCGTACGCGCCCGGCCCGCCGGTCGCCGGGTCGCGGGTGAAGGCGACGCCGCTGCCGGAGCCGGCGCCCCGGTTGCCGAACACCATCGTCTGGACGGTCACGGCCGTGCCGAGGTCGTCGGGGACGCCCGCGCGGTGCCGCCGGGCCCGCGCCGGCCCGGAGTTCCACGAGGCGAACGCGGCCCGCACCGCCCGGTGCAACTGCTCCGCGGGGTCCTGCGGGAAGTCCTCACCGGTCCGCTCCTTGACGAGGTCCTTGTACGTCTCGACGACCCGGATCAGGTCGCAGGCGTCCAACCGCCCGTCCGCCACGTGGTGCTGGACCCCCACCCGCTGCCGGACCCCTTCGAACAGCTCCGGCTCCACGCCCATCACGGCCGTGCCGAACCGCTCGACGAGGCGGCGGTAGGAGTCCCACGCGAACCGCTCCCGCGTCGGAGTTCCGGCCAGCCCCAGGACCGCGTAGTCGTTCAGCCCCACGTCCAGGACGGTCTCCGGCGCCCCCGGCACCGGCGGTCGCGCCCCGGGGCGGACCGACAGCAGCAGCGGGTCGTCCACCTGCCCCAGCCGCCGTCCCGCCGCGCGCTCCAGCCGTGCCAGGTGCTCCGACACCTCCCCCTCCAGCTCCGGCGGAGGGGCGCCCGTCGCGGCGTGCACGCGGCACGCCTCGGCCGAGACCGTGAACCCCGCCGGCACGGGCAGGCCCATCCGCGCCAGCTCGGCCAGGGCGGCGCCCTTGGCGCCCAGCAGGCCGGCCCGGTCCCGGCCGCCCTCGGTGAAGTCGTACACGTAGCGGACCATGGCAGTGCGCCCTCCAGGATCGGCCGGACCGGTCGTGCCACCACGACCAGCGTGCCACCCCCGCCCCGGACCGGCCCGGGCGGAGCGGCTCACCCGTGCGGGACCACCGCCACCGGGGACGGCGCGTGGTGCAGGACCGCGTGCGCCACCGACCCGATCCGCGGCCCCACCGGCGCCTGTCGCACCCGGCGGCCGACCACCGTCAACCCCGCCCGCGACACGGCCGACAGCAGCACCTGTCCGCCGCTGCCCAGTTCGACGTGCTCGGTCACCGGCACGTCCGGATACCGTTCCCGCCACGGCGCCAGCGCGTCGGCCAGCGCCTTGCGCTCGAACGGCTCCAGGCCGCCCGCCTCGTCGGCCAGCGCCATCGAACCGGGGCTGTACGCGTACAGCGACGGCAGGCTCCACGCCCGCACCGCGCGCACGCCCACGCCCCGAGCCGCCGCCGCCGCGAACGCGAACCCGAGCACCGCCGCGCTCTCCTCGGGCCCGCCCTGCTGCCCGACGACGACCTCACCCCTCCCCGGGCCCGCCGACGGCCCGGCCCCGTCGCCGCGCGGGGCGCGCACCGCCACCACGGGGCAGACCGACGCGGCGATCACCTGTTGCCCGTACGAACCGAGCAGGAACCCGAGGAGCGCCCCGCGCCCGCGCGAGCCGACCACCAGCATCTCCGCGGTCCCGCCGGCCTCCAGCAGCGCGGGCACCGGGGCGTCCGCCACCAGGTGGGAGGTCACCGGCACGTCCGGGTGGAGGCGGCGCACCTCCGCCTCCGCCTCGTCAAGGACCCCCTGCGCACGCCGCGCCTCCGCCTCCCGGTCCTGATCCGGCGGTACGTCGAGGGGCTGCCACAGCCAGGCGTGCACGAGCCGCAGGGGCAGCCCGCGCAGCGCGGCCTCCCGCGCCGCCCAGGCGGCAGCGGCGAGGCTCTCGGGCGAGCCGTCCACCCCCGCCGTGATCGCTCGGGTCATCGGGGCCTGCGCCATGGGTCCTCCTCCGTACGTCGCGCCGCGGCGCCGGTCCTGCTCCCGCCCGGCGCGAACGGCTCCCGGGCCGCGGGCGTGACCGGGAGGCCCGACTTCCCCGCCGGACCGGCCCCAAACCGGCCCCCGCCCGGCCGGCCCCGCCTCCCGGGTCGTCCCGGCGGCCGGGTCGGGTGGATCCTGGAGGCAGGACCGGCGCCCCACCGGTCCACGGCCGTCCGACGCGTCGAGGAGGCACATCATGACCCGGACGCTGGAGTGGAAGATCAACATGGATCTGCTGGAGGACGAGGGCACCACCGAGGCGCGTGCCGTCCTCGACACCGGCGAGTCGACGATCACCGGCCGCGGCTCCGCCCGGCGCAGCCCGGAGGACGAGGACGTCCCGCTGATCGGCGACGAGCTGGCCGCCAGCCGCGCGATGAGCGACCTCGCCCGGCAGTTGATGCGCCTGGCGTACAGGGACATCGGCGAGGCGGGCGCCGGGATGTCCGCCGAGGAGGACCGGGACGCCCCGTACGGCTGGACGACGCCGGCCCGCTGAGTCGCCGCGCCGCGCTGACCCACCGGTCCGGACGCGGCGCGCGAGGGGCCGCCCGGCCGCTCCACGCGCCGCCGGGCGGCCCCTCACGCGCGTAGACGCCCGCCGGTGATGGAGACATCGCCGGGACCGGCTGCGGCGGCCCCACCACGCGCGTAGACGTCCGCGTGGAGGGGTGGCCCCGAGGGATGGGCGCCCGCGCGGAGGGGCGGCCCCTAGGGGACGGGCGCCCGGACGGACGGGCGGCCGCGTCCCGTCAGGTCGCCACGGCCTCCGTGTCGTCGGTCTCGTAGGCGAGCCGGTCGTCCACCGCCACGACCCCGTCGACCGTCTCGCACAGCCGCACCAGGATCGGGACGAGGCTCTTGCGTTCGAGAGTGCCGCTGAGCGTCACCGTCCCGTCGTTGACGTCGACCGTGACGGCGGACGGCGGCAGCCCCAGCGTGCGGGTGACCACGTCCTCCAGGATCTCCTCCTGGATCGCCCGGTCGCGCCGCAGGAACAGCTGGATCAGGTCGCTGCGGCTGAGCACCCCGATGAGCCGCCCCGGGGCGTCCACCACGGGCAGCCGCTTGATGTGGTGCCGCTCCATCACCCGGGCCGCCTCGACCGCGCTCCACTCCGGCCGCGCCACCACGGCCGGGCTGGTCATCAGCCCCTCGGCGGTGCTCGGCCCCTGCCCCCCGGAGGTGTGCCGGCGCAGCAGGTCCGCCTCCGACACGACACCGACCGGCCGCTCGTCCTCGTCGACCACGGGCACGGCCGTGATGCCGTATTCGTCGAGCAGCCGCGCGATCTCCTTGAAGGAGGTGCCGGGCTGCACGGCCACGGCCTCCGGTGTCATCAGATCGGCCACGCTGCGGTGCCTCATCGTTCGCCTTCCCCTTCCGTAGGCCCCCATCCGAGCATGCGGGACACCGGGCCCGGCGCCCGGCACGCCACGGCGCGCCCCGGGAAGGGGGAGGGCCGCGGACCGGCGCGCACCCTCCCCGCCCCTGGGGGCACGGCCCGCGCGGCGCCCGGAGGGGCCGCCGTCAGAGCACGCCGCTGCCATGCGGCGCGTACATGTCGAGCAGCCGCACCCGCGTCGCCTGCAACCGGTGGGAGAGCACCTGCCCCACCCACTGCGTCAGGGCGTACCCGAACGCGGTCTCCGCCTCGCACAGGTCCCGCACCACCGCCGCGTCGAACTCGTGGGCGCGCACCAGGCTCATCGCCTCCGCGCCCAGCTCCCACTCGTACGGCGGGAACATCCACGACAGGCCGACCAGCTCACCGTGGCCGAGCATCTCGATCACGGCCGGGCGCGGACTGCCCGGCACCCGCGAGTCCAGGTTGACGGCGCCCGTCCGGACGATCCAGAACCGGTTCGCCGGCCGGTGCTCGTCGAAGAGCCGGTGCCCCGGCTCGAACGCCACCTCCCTGGAGAGGGCCATCAGCCGCTCGCGGTGCGGAGCCGGCAAGGTGTTGATCCTCGGCGCTCTGGTCATGTGAACCTCCTGGTGAACCCGCGCACCAAGCGTCGTCCGCCGAGCCGCCGGACGGCGGGGCCGACCGGGCGCCGGCGGAGGGCCGACGGGCCCCGTTCGAACCTCCGCCCGGTACGGCGGTGTCTTTCGAGCCTACTCACCACCGGCCCGCGGGGCTCCACCGTGCGGGTGCCGGACGCCGCGACTACCGTGATGCCATGCCCGGACCCGAGCGCCCCAGGGGCGGCATCGGCCTCCGCGTCGCCGCCCGCCGCGAACAGCTCGGGCTGTCCCGCGAGGAGGTCGCCCTGCGCACGGGGTCGGCACCCGGCTACGTCCAGTACCTGGAGGAGCAGCCCGCCGTCCCCGGCATGGGCTTCCTGCTGCGGCTCGCCGACGCCCTGGAGACCACCGTCGGCGCCCTCGTCGGGGGCGCCGACGGCCTGCCGCACGGCGCCGGCCACGCGGCCTACCGCCCCGAGCTGGTCGAGCTGGGCCCCGACGAGTGCTGGGAGCTGCTCGGCGCCCGCGGGGTGGGCCGCGTCGCCGTCACCACGCACGAGGGCCCGGCCATCCTGCCCGTCGACTACGTCGTCACCGGCGCCGAGGTCGCGTTCCGGACCTCCTCCGAACCGCTCCCGGGCCGGGCCGCGGGCGGCGAGGTCGCCTTCGAGGCGGACCGCGTCGACGAGGCGTTCGGCCAGGGCTGGAGCGTCCTCCTCGTCGGCGCGGCCCGCGCCGTCACCGAACCCGGCGCGGTCCGGGCGCTGGAGGAGCGGGCGCCCACCGCGCCGTGGGCCGGTGCCGGGCGGGACCTGTGGATCGCCCTCGCCCCGACCCGCGTCAGCGGCCGGCGCGTCCGCGTCCGCCGCGCCGGCCGGACGCCCGGCGCGCCCGGCACCTGACCGCCCCCGCGCGGACGGAGCCGGCCCCGACCGGAGGCCGGAGGGTTCCGGACCCGCGCGGACGAGGAACCCGCTCCCGCGGGACCGGTGCGCGGTCCGCGCGAGCCCCTCAGGAGGAGCCATGAACCACGACACGACCAGGGCGCCGGTCATCGCCGGTGTCGACGGTTCCCCCCGGGCCGGGGCCGCCGCCTTGTGGGCGGCCGCCGAGGCGTACCGGCGCCGGCAGCCGCTGCACCTCGTGCACGCCACCGGTACGGAGGGCCGCGCGGCCGGCGAGATTGCCGAGCGGGCCCGCGCGGTCGGCCACGAACTGCTCGCACGGGCGGCGGGCACGGTCGCGGGACGGTTCCCGGACGTGACCGTCGTGCGCCGCCTCGCCCCCGGCGACGCCGTCCGCGCGCTGCGCGACGAAGCCGGTGCGGAGGGCACCGTCGTCGTCGGCCACCGGGGCCGCGGCGGCTTCGGCGAGCTG
Source organism: Streptomyces tamarix (assembly GCF_032423885.1). Classification (NCBI taxonomy): domain Bacteria; kingdom Bacillati; phylum Actinomycetota; class Actinomycetes; order Kitasatosporales; family Streptomycetaceae; genus Streptomyces; species Streptomyces tamarix. The sequence goes on from NZ_JAWCTQ010000021.1 coordinate 67,530, forward strand.
CTGCTGGGCTCCGTCGGCCTCGGCGTCGCCTCGCACGCCGAGGTGCCCGTCGTCGTGGTGCGCGGCGAACGCGACCACGCCGCCACCGGGGTCGTCGTCGCCTGCGTACGCGACGAACGCGACCACGCGTGGGCGCGGCACGCCGCCCGCGAGGCCGAGCTGCGCCGCGCGGCCCTGCGCCTCGTCACCGTCTGGAACCCGCTCCTCCCCACGGAGTACGCGCCGACCACGCTCGACGACGTCGACGGCATCGCCCGGCAGCGGCTGCGCGCGGCGCAGGGCCTCGCCGACGCGATCCGCGGCGAGTTCGCCGGGCTGACCGTCACCGTCGAGGCGGAGGGGGGCCACTCCACCGCCGGTCTGCTCGTCCGGGCGTCGCGGGAGGCGGACCTGGTCGCCGTCGGCGCGCACCGTCCCCCGGCCGGCACCGGCGGGGGCACCGGACCCGTCGTCCACGCGCTGCTGCACCACGCGCACTGCCCCGTCGAGATCGTTCCGCGCGAACCCCGTGCCGGGCGGGAGCACTGACGCGCCGGGCGGGTACACGGGGGAGGGCACCGGGTACCGGACGGCACGTCGCACCGGAGGTGGTCTCCATGGCATCCGGGAGGGACGAGGACCGCCTCCTCGCCGAGATCGAAAGGCTCCTCGCGCGGGAAGACCCCGGTCTGGACGCCCGCATGTCCGCGCTCACCCGACGGCTCGCCGGAGACCCGGCCGCCCCCGCCGCCGGTGCCGTGCGGTGGGAGGGGTCGGCCCGCGACGGTGAACGCGGCACCGGATGCGGCACCGGACGCGACGGCGGGAAGCGCCGCGGGCGGCGGGACGGCCGCCGGGACCGGCGCAAGGTCCTGGCCCTGGTCGCCGTCGTGATCGCCGTCGTCGGGCTGGTCCTCACCGCGCTCCTCACCCAGCCGTCCGGCTCGGGCGGCGGCACCGCCCCGGTCTCCCCGGCCGGGCAGCCCGCCACGAGGGTTCCGAGGGCCTGACGGCACCGGCCCGGCCGGTCACCCGGCGGCCGGCTCCCCTCCGCGCGCACCGTCGCCCGGCCCGCCGCGGGCCCCGCCGGCCCCCGGGGCCTTTCCGGCCTCCGGTCCGTCCGGCAGTTCGGGCAGCAGCAGGAGCAGGTCCGGCAGCGCGCACACCCGTACGTGCGGCGACAACCCCGCCAGCAGCGCGACGACCTCCGGCCGGGCGTCCGCCGCGCGCGCGGCCGCGCACAGGTCGTCCCTCCCGACCCAGCCCGACCCGAACGCCCCCCGGGTGCAAGCGGTGATCTCCTGCCGCGTCACCGTCGACATGGCCGCCGTCCCTCCCGTCACCACCGTGCTCCGTCACTCACCGCGATCGTACCCTCACGCGCAGCGGGCGGCCGGGACTCTCGTCCGATGGACGGGTTAACGCCCGGCGGCCGGTGCCCGTCGGGTCCGGTAAGGGGCGCGGAATTCGGGCAACCACCGTGTGGTGGCACGGTTCTGACTTGCCTTCAGACTCCACGGCTGCGTTAGATTGGTGCCGCTCGCCGACCCCGCCGCGCACGGCCAAGGGGCGGCGCGGGAGCCGCCCCCGGCGGCCGCATCCGACCATCACGCACCACCACGCCGCCAACCTTCACGCGCGCTCACACTGGGGGAGCCATGGCTGACGACGTCACCCGCACCGAGATCGCCGACCACCTGGCCGCCGTCTTCGCCAACGGCGCGGTCAGCCGGAGCGACCTGCTGATCGCCGCCGCCGGAGCCCGCCCCGAGGTCCGCGAGGTCCTCGAACGGCTGCCCGACCGCCGTTACACCGAACTGCGGCAGGTGTGGGAGGACCTGCCGACCCTTCCCGTCGGAATCTGAGACCGGGCCGAGAGCCCCGGGAACCCCGAGAGTACGGAGCGACAACGAACATGGCCGTCTTCATGCTGCGGCTGGCCCACGGAGAGGACACCGTCGTCGAGGCGGACGCCGCGGGGCGCACCGCCACGGGCGAGATCGTGCTGGAGCGCACCGACCGGCACGGCAGGTCCGAGCGGGTGCGCACCTACCGGGCCGACACGGTCACCGCCGTCTACCGCCGGGGCCCCGCCGAAGGCGGCCCGTACCGCTGGATCCCGCAGCCCCCGGACGGCACCTGGTGGTGCTACTGATCCGCGCCCGCACCCGCGCCCGGTTCCGCGCCCGCTAGCCGCGGGCCCGGTGCGCGGCCTCCGCGACGTCCCGGGCCCGCGACGGGGTGAGCCGCAGCAGGTACGCGGTCCCGCCGAGCACCGCGCGGACGACCCCCCGCGGCACGTACCAGGGCTCCACCACCCGCACCTCCGACAGCGGCGCGCTGTCGATCTCGCTGCCCCTGCTGTTCAGCAGGGTCAGCCGGCCCTCCGCCACCCGGACCCCGCCGGCCGTCGTCAACTGGCGCCACCCCCGCCGGATGGGCACGCCCCGCTCCTCGAAATCCCGTCTGGCCACGCTGCGCCCCCAGTCACCCACACGCCGGCCTCTGGGGGACCATACCCGCGCCAGGACGGCGAGAAATGCACCCCGCGCACCCGTCCGTGCGGACCCCGCCCGCCCGCGGCGCGGGCATCCAACAGAGCGAACTGTTTGGCCGGTCCGCCGCATGCGCCCGCCGCGTCGGCGGCAGGCTGGGGCCACGGCCGGCGAACGGCGGCCACGGCGACAGGGAGGGCGCGACCGCATGGACGGCACGAAGGACACCGACGGCGCGAAGGACACCGACGGGCTCCACGGAGCGGGTGACCCCGCCGACCGCGTACCCGCCTACCGGCAGATCCGCGTGGCCACCCCCGAGCAGCCGGTGGCCGCGCTGGCCGACACCGAGGCGTGGCTCGCCCGCGACGCCTACCCCCGGCTGATGTCCGCGGGGGCGCCCCTCTTCGGCGTCGTGCGCGAACGGGCCGGCGGCGGCTGGGAGGTCCTCGGGTCCTTCCTCGACCAGGCGCCGCAGGAGGCCCGCGACGCGATGGGCTCCGAGTTCCGGCGGAGCGCCCAGGAGGCGCGGGAGGCGGGGGACGAGGACGCGTACGCCGCCTGCATGAGCGCTGCCGAGCGCATGGAGTGGGAGGCCCTCGACGAGCTGACCGTCGTCGGCGTCCGCCACCGGATCGCCCGCGCCGAGTGCTTCATCCGCTCCGGGCCCGACGGGCCCGAGCCGCCCCGCCCCTCCGACCCCGACCCGGCGCTCCCCGGACGGTCGCACGAGGGGCCCCGCCCCACCGAGGGGTACGTCCTCGACCCCATCCGGCCCACCGGCATGTCCGAGGGCGTCCTCAAGGTCGACCTGCTGGCCCTCGTCCGCAAGGCGGGCACCGTCCCCGAGGACGTCCGCGCGGACTCCCTGCGGGCCGCCGAGACCCACCCCGGCGGCGTCCTGCTGCCGCCCCTGTTCATGACGGCCGAGTACGAGCGGGGCCTCTGGCGGCCCGGTTCGGTCGGCGGCGACTCCCCGCAGCGGGCCCGCGACCACCTCGCCTTCAGGCTGCGCGTCATGATCCCCTGGGAGGAGCGCCTCACCCCCGAGGCCCGTGCCCCCTACCTGACGGCCGCCGAGCGGTTCGAGGCCCACCCGGCCGACGAACTGGAGGTCGAGGGCCGCCGCTTCCGGATCGTGCGCGTCGAACGGCTCGTGCGGTTCGGCCCCGACGGCCCGGAGGGCCCGCGCCCCTCCGACCCCGACCCGCAGCCGCCCGTCATGGTCCAGGAGCAGCGGCTGCGCGCCCAGGGGCTGCTCCCGGACGACGAGGACGAGGACGCGCCGATCGAGCTCGACGAGGACACCCAGCGCCTCGCCGACCTGTTCCACGAGGAGGAGGCCCGCATCCGGGCGTCCCGGGAGCGGTGACCGCGCTGCGCGCCGGCGCCCGGCGCGGACGGGCCGGCCCTCGGCGAGCCGGTCCCGACGCGATCCGGTACGGCTCCGCCCCGACGCACGTCCGGCTCCTCACGACCGGGGCCCGACCCGCGAGGTGCCCGACCGCAGCGCCTCGCCGCACCTGCGGTACGCGACGACCGCCGACGAGGGCGGCCGGGTGCCGTTCCTCGCCGCCCGGCTCGCCGGGCGGTGGGGGCGCCCGCCACATCGGGAAGGGCGAGGCCATCCGGGCCGAGCAGCCGCCCCGGAGCCGGCGCGTACGGTACCGGGCCCGGCGCCGGGCCGTTCCTCGACGGGCTCGGCGCGGATCCCCGTGGGCGGCGCCGGGACGCACTAGGCTCGGCGGCCGTGTTCACTTCCGGCGGACCCACCCTCGGGGAGCTGGCCGTACAGGCGCTCTCGTCGCTCGAACGCGGCTACGACCTGCTCGCCCCCAAGTTCGACGCCACCCCCTTCCGCACCCCCGACGCCGTCCTGGACGCCGTGGCCGAAGCGCTGCGGCCCTTGGGGCCGTTCGGGTCCGGGCTCGACGTGTGCTGCGGCACCGGGGCGGGCACGGCCCTCCTGCGGGAGCTGTGCCGGGAGCGGGTGACCGGGGTGGACCTGAGCGCCGGGATGCTCGCCCGGGCCCGGGAGGCCCAGGAGGCGCGCCCGCCGGAGCCGGGCCTGCCGGAGCCGGAGTGGGTGCGCGCCGACGTACGGGCGCTGCCGTTCCGCGCGGAGTTCGACCTCGCCGTCAGCTTCGGGGCGTTCGGGCACTTCCTGCCCGCCGAGCGGCCGGGCCTCTTCGCGCGGGTGCACGCCGCCCTGCGGCCGGGCGGGCTGTTCGCGTTCCCCGTGGCGGCGCCGCCACGGGTGGGCTCGCCGGCGTACTGGGCGCTGTGGGGCTTCGACGCGGCGATGCGGGTCCGCAACGCGTTGTGGCGGCCGCGCTTCGTGATGTACTACCGCACCTTCCGGCTCCCCGACGTGGTCACCGACCTGCGCCGGACGGGTTTCGCCGTGGAGCGGGCGGCGCTGCCCGCGCTGGGCGTGCGCGAGGACGGGTCGCCCCGCTGCCGCCTGCTCGTGGCACGCCGCCCCGGCTGACGCGGGGCGGCGTCGTGGAGGGGACGGTCCCTCGGGTCACGAACCCTTGCCGACCTCCTTGTTGATCGCCGCGGGGGAGTCGTACTCCTTGTCGGGCATGGACTTCAGCGCGTCCATGACCTTCTTGCCGGCGCCGTGCTCCTCCGCCTGCCTGACGATCTCGTCCTTGGAGGCGGGGTAGCTGACGCCGCCCAGGTTCTTCTGCATCTCGATGGGGTTCACAGCCATGGCCGGCGAGTACCGCACGCACGGATCGTCACACCACTCGGCGCTCCGCAGGGCGAACCCATCACGGTTGCATCACAATGTCGTGTGAAGGTCGGTCAGTGCGGGCATATCCCGCGCGGGAGCGATGTCCCGGTCCGGGACGCCGTCGCGTCACCCGACCTCTTCGCACCACCTCCACGGGAGAAGCGCCTCGCCGCCCTCCCCTCTCACCTCATGGCGTCGGAAAGGCAGGTACGTCCATGCTGTTGGCGCATCCCGCTGTGCTTCGAGAGCTCGTTGCCCGGTACGAATCCCTCTGCGCCGCCGCGCAGGAACACGCGATCGCCCCGGATCTGCAACGCCGCCTGGACGACGTGACGTACACGCTCTGCGTGACGACCGGCACCCGGACCCTGGAGCACGCGCTCACGGCCGCACGGGCCAGGCTGGCGACCGTGGCGGCCGGCTGAGGGGAGGCAGGGTTCGGCGGCCCCGGCCCAGGGGTAGACCGGGGCCGCCGGCGGGTGCCCACAGGGGAGAGCGGAACACCCGGCAGCGAACACGCGGGGCGGCGCGAGGAGGGAGCGCCGCCCGGCCGTGTTCGGTCAGCGGGCACCGCATCGCACCTATCGGTGCTGCGGTGTCGTGCGAGCAGTACATATATATACCGTCGAGTAGGCAAGGGCATGAAAAATTTCATGCTCGCCGGTGGCCGAAAAAAATCGGTGCCGCCCGACCGTACCGGGCCCACCGAAACCCCCGCCGAAGCGCCGGACGCCACCGTCCGCGCCGGCTCGTCCTCAGTCGTCGATGAAGAAGTCGTGCTGCGCCGCGACCTGCTCGTACCCTTCCAGCCGCGCCTGCGTACGCTCCGGTTCGGCGTCCGCCATCGCCTGGAGCACCGCCGCCGACAGCACCCCCGGCGCCGCGTAGGAGTCGAACACGAGCCGCGAACCGGCCGGGGCGGTCAGCGTCACGTCCGCCTCCTCCACCAGCGGCCCCATGGTCAGGTCGGTGATCAGGGCCACGCGCAGCCCCGTGCTCCGCGCCGCCCGCACCGCCGCCAGCGTCTCGTTCGCGTGCCGCGGCATCGCGTACGCCAGCACCCACGAGCCGCCCGCCTCCCGCGCCTGGAGCAGCGTGTCGTACGCGACGCTCCCGCCGCGCGTCACCACCCGGACATCGGGGTGGATGCGCCGCGCCGCGTACGCGAAGTACTCCGCCAGCGACACCGAGATCCGCAGCCCCACCACCGTCAGGGGAACGGAACGAGCCAGTCGCCGCCCCACCTCCAGCACCCGTCCCGGATCGGCCAGAACGCGCCGCAGGCCCTCCAGGTTCTCGATCTCCGCGTCGACCGCCGCCTGGAGCTCGTTGCGCCGGTCCTCCTCCCGGGAGTCCGCCGCCCCCGCCACCGCGCTCAGCGCGATCGGCTGCAGTGCCTCCCGCAGCGCCGGGAAGCCGGCGTACCCCAGCGACGTCGCGAACCGCGTCACCGACGGCTGGCTCACCCCGGCGCGGTCCGCGAGCTCCGTGATCGACAGGAACGCGGCCTCCGTCAGGTGGTCCACCAGGTACTGCGCGATGCGCCGCTGCCCCGGGGACAGCCGGTGGCCGGTGAACAGGGCCCTCACCCGCTCCGCGGGGGTCGGCTTCGGCTCCCGGGCCTGCCGCCCCGGCGTGATCGCGGCCGCCTGCGCGCGTGCCTGCTGCCCGGATGGCACGATCCGCCTCCTTCTCGTCCCAATTCCGCACAACATAGCTCACGCCGGACCCGGGCCGGACGGGGCGAACGGCACCCCCACCGGAGTGCGCGGCGCCCCCCACCGGGCGCATCCTGACTGTGTGACCTGGTACGGCGCTCCCCGGCACGTCCCGCCCCGGCCGTCGGGGACGGACGAGGAGGGGAGCAGGACGGACGACGGCCGCGTCAGCGACGCGCCCGCGGTCACCGACACGTCCGCGACGGCCCCCGCCCGCGTGGCCGCCGACACGGTCCGGCCCGCCGGCCCCCGCCCCGGCGGCGCCCCCTCCCGCCCCCGCCCCGGCGGGGCCTCCCCGCGCTCCCGCGCCGGGGGACCGCCGTGCCCCGCCGCCCGCGCCGGGCACCCGCCGCCGCTGCCGCGTCACCCGGTCGGCCGTACCGGGCCCTCCGGCCCGCCCGGCGGGGCCGGTACGGCCGACACGGACGCCGCGCGCCCCGCCGCCGGGCCGCGCCCGCCCCGCCGCGGGACCGCCCGGGACGGCGACCGGCCCGGTCGCACCGCTCCGCCCCCCACCGCCCGCCGGCCGGGACCCGGCCCGTCCGAAGGGGGTGACCGGCCGTGAGGACCGGCGAGACGCACCCCGCGGGCCCGGTGGACGCGGCCGGGGGCACCGACTTCCGCGGCCCCCTCGACGCCACCCGGGCCGCCACCGCCGTACTCGACGGCGACGGCACCGTCATCGGCTGGGGGCCGGCGGCGCAGCGGCTCCTCGGCTACCCGCCCGGCGAGGTCCTGGGCCGGCCCGTCGACGGCCTCGTCGCCGACCGCGCCGGCGCCCACCGGGCCGCCGGGGACCCGCCCGGCGCCGACCGCGCCCGCCGCCAGGTCCTCCACATGCGCCACCGCGACGGCCGCGTCGTCCGCGTCGTCACCGCCACCCTGCCGCTCTCCCACGCCGGCACCGGCCCGTCCCGCCTCCTCGCCGTCGCCGACGCCGACGAGACCGAACGCTGGGAGGCCCTGCAGGCGATGCTCCGCGGCCTCGCCACCCAGTCCCCGGTCGGCCTCGCCATCTACGACACCGACCTGCGCGTCGTGTGGACCAACAGCGCCCTCTACCGGGAGATGGGCACCTCCCAGTACGTCGGGCTCGGCCCCGACGACATGGTCGCCGCGGGCGAGGTCCTGTCCCCCGGCCACCCGCCCACCCTGGAGGAGACGATGCGCCGGGTCCTCACCACCGGCGACGCCGTCATCGAGCTCCACTACCGTGGCCGGCCGCCCGTCGACCCCGACCACGACCACGTCTGGTCCTGCTCGTACTACCGGCTCCAGGACGCCGACGGCACCCGTCTCGGCGTCTGCGAGGAGACCGTCGACATCACCGACCGCTACCTCGCCCAGCAGCGCCTCGACCTGCTCGTCAGGGCCGGGGGGCTCGTCGGCACCACCCTCGACATGGGCCGCACCGCCCGCGAGCTGTCCTCCGTCGCCGTCCCCCGGTTCGCCGACGGCGTCACCGTCGACCTCGTCGACGCCGTCCTGCGGGGCGACCCGCCCACCCCCGGCACCACGCGCGCCGGACGCCTCGTCCGCGTCTGGGCCGCGCCTCCCGACGGCCCGGACACCGGCCCCGACGCCGCCCGCCCCGGGCCCGAGCCGGTCCCGTACCCGCCCGACGCGCCCCAGTTGCGCTGCCTCGCCTCCGGGCGGCCGGTCCTCACCGGCGGCGAGACCGCCTCCCTCGTCGTACCGCTGCGCACCGACGGCGCGCCCCTGGGGGTGGTCACCTTCCGCCGCGAGGGCCGTCCCGCCCCGTTCGACGCCGACGACCTGCCCGTCGCCGACGAGCTCGTCGCCCGTACCGCCGTCTGCATCGACAACGCCCGCCGCTTCACCCGCGAGCACACCGCCGCCCTGACCCTCCAGCACAGCCTGCTGCCCCGCAACCTGCCCCGGATCACGGCCGTCGACTTCGCCCACCGCTACCTGCCCGCCGACGGCAAGTCCGGCGTCGGCGGCGACTGGTTCGACGTCATCACCCTCTCCGGCGCCCGCGTCGGCCTCGTCGTCGGCGACGTGGTCGGCCACGGCCTCGGTGCCGCCGCCACCATGGGACGGCTGCGCACCAGCGTCCGCGTCCTCGCCCGCCAGGACCTCGCCCCCGAGGAGCTCCTCACCCGCCTCGACGACCTCATCACGCAGGCCGCCGACGAGGAGGCCGCCGCACCCGGCTCCGTCACCGGCACCGTCCCGCCCGGCCCCGCCCGCGGCCCCGACGACATCCCCGACGACCAGGCGGTCGGCGCCACCTGCCTGTACGCCGTGTACGACCCGGTCACCGGCGTCTGCCGCATGGCCCGCGCCGGACACCCCGCCCCGGCCGTCCTCGACGCCGCGCGCGGCACCGCCACCGTCCCCGACGTCCCCGCCGGGCCGCCCCTCGGCCTCGGCGGCCTGCCCTTCGAGAGCGCCGAACTCCGCCTCCCGGAGGGCAGCCTCGTCGCCCTGTTCACCGACGGCCTCGTCCGCGACCGCGCCCGCGACCCCGAGACCGGGGTGGACCGGCTGACCGCCCTCCTCGCCGACCACCGCGACCACCCCCTGCCCGAACTCTGCGACCGGGCCGTCACCGCCCTCCTCCCCGGCCCCTTCGAGGACGACGCCGCGCTCCTCCTCGTCCGCACCCGCACGCTCGACGGCGACCGCGTCGCCACCTGGGACCTCGCCACCGGCCCCGAGGAGGTCGGCCGGGCCCGCGCCCTCGCCGCCCGCCAGATCACCGCCTGGGGCCTCGACGAGCTGGCCTTCACCACCGAGATCGTCGTCAGCGAACTCGTCACCAACGCCCTGCGCTACGCCTCCGGCCCCGTCCAGTTGCGGCTCATCCACGACCGCACGCTGATCTGCGAGGTCTCCGACACCGGCCACACCGCACCCCACCTGCGCCGCGCCACCACGGACGACGAGGGCGGCCGCGGGCTGTTCCTCGTCGCCCAGATGACCCAGCACTGGGGCACCCGCTACACCGCCACCGGCAAGACGATCTGGGCCGAGCAGGCACTGCCGCCGCCGTGACCCGGGTTTGCCGTCCCGGCCGTCGGCAACCCGGGGGGATGACCCGAGGGCACGCCGCCCGAGGGCACGGCACCCGAGGAAGCCGCCGGGAGGTACGTCATGGCAGCGTCCGACCAGATCAGCGCCGAGCTGTGGGACGAGTTCCACACCGTCGTCAACATGACCTCGCGCGAACTCCAGGAGTGGCTGAGCACCCAGGCCGCCGACGAGGAGACCGAAGAGCTCCCCGACCGCGCCGGGCCGCGCACCGGCCGCCGAGTCCTGGAGATCCTCGGCAAGCGGCGCACCGACCTCACCGGGGACGACGTCGCCGTCATGCGCCGCGTCTGCGAGATCGTCCGTTCCCAGCGCGACCCGGACCTGGAACCGGAGGCGGGCGGCACCGACTGGCGGCACGGCCTGATGAACATCGGCCACGACCCGCTCAAGCCGGTGTAGAGGGGCGCCGCCCGTGCGCCTCGCCCACGTCCGGCCCTCCGATCCCGGATACACCCGCGTCCGCCACGGGCGCGGCTTCCGCTACCTGGACACCAGCGGCCGACCGCTGCGCGACCCGGACGAACGGGACCGGATCAAGGGCCTCGCCATCCCGCCCGCCTGGCGGGACGTCTGGATCTGCGCCCGGTCGAACGGGCACCTCCAGGCCGTCGGCACCGACGCCGCCGGGCGGCGCCAGTACCTGTACCACCCGGTGTTCCGCGCCCGGCAGGAGCGGGCCAAACACGACCACGTCCTCGACGTCGCCGAGGCCCTGCCGCGGGTCCGCGAGGCGGCCCTGGCGGCCCTCGACACCCGCGGCCTGACCCGCGAACGGGTCCTCGCCACCGCCGTCCGCCTCCTCGACCTGGGGTTCTTCCGCGTCGGCAGCGAGCGCTACGCCGACCGCCACCAGACGTACGGGCTGACCACGCTGCTGCGCGACCACTCCACGTGCGGCCGCCGCGAGGTCGTGCTCAGCTATCCCGGCAAGCACGGCCGGCAGCGCGTCCACGCCGTCGCCGACCCCCCGACCCTGCGCGCCCTCACCGCGCTCGCCCGCCGCCGCGGCGGCGGCGACCGGCTCCTCGCCTACCGGGAGGGCCGCGCCTGGCGCGACGTGACCGGCGCCGAGGTCAACGCCCACCTGCGCGACCTGGCCGGTGTCGAGGTCACCGCGAAGGACTTCCGCACCTGGCACGCCACCGTCATGGCGGCCGTCGCCCTCGCCGTCTCCCGGTCCGTCGCCCACAGCGGGACCACGCGCCGCCGCGCCGTCGGCCGCGCCGTGCGGGAGGTCGCCGACTACCTCGGCAACACCCCCGCCGTGTGCCGCGCCTCCTACATCAACCCGCGCGTCGTCGAGCTGTACGAGGAGGGCGTCACCGTCGCCGACGCCCTGCCCGCGCTCGGCGCCGCCGCCCCGTACGGCGTGCCCGCCACCCACGGCCCCGTCGAGCGGGCCGTGCTGCGCATGCTGCGCGGCGGGCACGGGTCCGGCGGCTGACCCCGAGGGGCCCCGGCTACGGCCAGGACGGCTCCCGGCGCGGTACGACCACGATCTCGCCCGCCACGCTGCCCTCCGGCACCGACAGGGCGTACAGCACGGCGTCGGCGACGACGTCGGGGCTCTGCAGCATCGACACGTCCGTGTCCGGGAAGCGGTCCATGATGAACGGCGTCTCCATGCCGCCCGCCACGACGCCCGTGACGCCGATGCCCGGGCAGTCCCGCTGCGCCTCCTTGAACAGCGTGTGCGTGAACGCCCGCAGCCCCGTCTTGCCCGCCGCGTACGGGCCGGCCTCCGTCCAGGTGCGGTTGGCGGCCGTCGACAGGATGTTCACGATGTGGCCGCCGCCGCGCGCCACCATCCGGCGGTAGCCCTCCAGGCACAGGTACACCGGGCCCAGCAGGTTCGTCTGGATCACGCGCGTGACCTCGTCGGCCGTCAGGTGCTCGATCGGCTTCGACACGTCCACGGCCGCGTTGTTGACCAGGACGTCCACCGCCCGGCCCGCGCCGTCCAGCTCCCGGAACACCCCGGCCACCGCCTCCGGGTCGCGCACGTCCAGCTCCACGAAGCGGGCTTCGCCGCCGTCCCCGTTCAGCTCGTCGCACAGCTCCCGCGCCAGCTCCTTGCGCACGTCCGCCACCAGGACCGACGCGCCCGCCCCGGCCAGCCGCCGGACGATCGACGCGCCCAGGCCCCGCGCTCCGCCGGTCACCAGGGCCTGCCTGCCGTGCAGGTCGACCCGCACTCCACCGCTGCCCATGCCGTAGCCTCCGCCTTCCTCGGGTGTGGTGCGCTGACTCTTCACTGTGACCCGCGCGACACCGTCCGGCACCCCGGGCGGTCACTGTGAGCAAGCCCACGGGGCGGGCCGGATCCCCGGCGCCGCAAGGGCCCCGCCGTCCCCGGCGGGGCCCGGCCGCGGCGGAGGGAGGCGCAGGTCACGGTGGACGCGGCGGCGGGCTGCCACGATGGTCGGCGCACATGCCCCGGTGGAGCGACCGCGCAGCGAAGCCCGCGTCGACTCCCCGCCGCGATCCGCCATTCGAGCCCCCCTCTTCACCGTGCCTCCTTCCTCCCCGGCCACCGCGCCCGCCCCGTCCGCCTCCCCCTGGCGTTCGCTGAAGTACCGCAGCATGCGCTGGTGGTCCGTCGCGAACTTCGTCTCCAACGCCGGTACGTGGATGCAGCTGACCGTGCAGAACCTGCTGGTCCTGCAGATCACCGGCTCCGCCGCCGCGACCGGCCTGTCCCTGTCCGTGCAGGCCGCGCCCGGCCTGCTGATGGGCGTGGCCGGCGGCGCCGTCGTCGACCGCTGGCCCCGCAAGCTGACCGCCGCCGTGAGCCAGGCGCTGCTCGGCCTGGTCGCCTTCACCACGGCGTTCCTCGTGGCGACCGACCGGCTGAACCTCGGCGCGCTGATGGCGCTCGCCGCCGTCACCGGTCTCATCGCCACCGTCGACGGGCCCGCCTGCGCGCTGCTCGGCAACGACCTGGTGCGCACCGAGGACGTGCCGTCGGCCATCGGGGTCGGCTCCCTCGTCCACAACGCGGGCCGCCTCGCGGGTGCCGGACTGGCGGGCCTCACGGTCGCCTTCCTGGGCACGGCCTCCGCGTACGCGGCCAACGGGCTGTCCTTCCTGTTCGTGACGGCGGTGATCCCGTTCCTGCGGCCCGTGCGCGAGCAGACCCGGCCGGAACCCGCCGGCGAGCCCACCGGCGAGCCCGCGGGCCGGGCCGGCGACACCCGGATGACCGTCCGGGAGGGGCTGGCGTTCTTCGCCCGCCGCCCCCGCCTCGTGGGCCTGGCCGTCATCTCCGGCGTCAGCGCCGTGTTCGGCCGCAACTACGGGCTCACGCTCGCCGTGCTCGTCACCGGGCCGCTCGCCGGCGGCGCCGGGGCGTTCGGCACCGTGTCCACCGTCCTCGCGGTCGGCGGCATCGTCGGCGCCGTCCTGGGCGCCCGGCTGCGCAGGCCGTCCGTACGGCTCGTCGGCGTCCTCGCGGCGGCCGGCGGCCTCCTCCAGGTGGCGGCCGGGCTGTCGCCGTCGCTGGCGGTGCTGCTGGTGCTCGTCCTGCCGATGGCCGTGGTCGAGTCGGTCTCCGACACGGCCGGGACGACCGTCCTGCAGACCGACCCGCCGCCGCACCTGCGGGGACGGGTGCTGGGCGTGTGGGGCAGCATCCGCACGGTCTGGAGCCTCGCCGGGCCGCCGGCGCTGGGCCTGCTCATGGAGGTGGCCGGCGCGCGCGGCGCGCTCGTGCTGGGCGGCCTGCTGATCGCGGCGGTCGTCGCGGCGGGCCACTTCGCCCACCGCCGCCGCACCCCCGCCCCGGTGCCGGTCCCCACCACTCCGGCGGCGCTCGCCGCCCGCCCGGCCCTGGGCACGGCGGCCTGAGCACGGCGGTCCCGGTCAGGTCACTCCGCGGCCGGCCGGGCCGCCGCGCGGGCCGCGCGGCGCGCCAGCAGGGTGGTGGAGCGGCCGTCCAGGTACGGCAGGACCACCGCCTGACCGCCCCAGCCGCGCAGCACCTCCGCCTCGGGCAGCTCCTCCGCCGAGTAGTCGCCGCCCTTCACCCACACGTCCGGCCGCAGCCGCGTCAGCAGCTCCGCCGGCGTGTCGCCGTCGAACACCGCGATCGCGTCGACGCTGCCCAGCCCGGCCAGCACCCGCGTCCGGTCCGCGATCGGGTTCAGGGGCCGGCCCGGTCCCTTGAGCCGCGTCACCGACGCGTCGGAGTTGACGCAGACGATCAGGCAGTCGCCGATCCGCCGCGCGCTCTCCAGCAGGCCCACGTGCCCGGCGTGCAGCAGGTCGAAGCAGCCGCCCGTCGCCACCACCGTCCCGCCCCGCGCCCGTACCCGCTCGGCGAGCGCGAAGGGGTCGGTCACCGGCGGCTCGTGCCGCCCCGGCGCCGGCGGCGGCGTCCGCCACAGCGCCGGGTTGCCCGCGCCGCCCGCCGCGACGAACGCCGCAGCCTCCGCGACCCCCCGCTCCACCGCCTCCTCCGGCAGCGCCCCGTCCGCCAGCGCGGCGGCGGTCGCCGCGGCGAAGCAGTCGCCCGCGCCGCACGGGTCGCCGGCCGCCCGGTAGGGGACGGGCACCAACATCGGCGTGCCGGCGCCGGGCCCCGGCCGGGTCAGCAGCACCCCGCGCTCGCCGAGGGTCACCGCCACGGCGGCCGCCCGCCACCGCTCCGCCAGGTCCGAGCCCCGCTGCGCGTACGCCCGCAGCGACTCGCCGCCCGTGCCGGGGCCGAGCGCCCGGGTCTCGGCGGCGTTCGGCGTGGCGATCCGGACGCCGGGCACCGGCGCGCCGCCCCGGGGGTGCGGGTCCCACACGACCGGCACGCGCGGCGCGACGGCCGCCAGCACGTCCCGTACGGCGTCCGCGGTGCGCCGCCCGTAGTCCGCGACGAGCACCGCGTGCGCGCCGGACAGCGCGTCGCGGACCGCGCCGCCGGGCTTCCCGGGGTCGCCGCCGCCCCGGTCGATCCGCACCAGCGGCCGGCCCGACGCCAGGACGCGGGTCTTCACCGGCAGGGTGCCCCGCAGCGGCAGCTCGACCAGCCGGACCCGGCCCTCCAGGGAGCGGCGCACCGCGTCGCTCGCCGGGTCGTCGCCCAGTGCCGTCACCAGCACCACCTCGCGCCCGCCCCGCGTGGCCAGCGCGGCGGCCAGCCCGGCGCCGCCGGGCCGCCGGTGGCCGCCCGTCACGTCGACGACCGGCGCGGGCGCGTCGGGCGCGAGCCGCGTCGCCACGCCCTCCACGTCCTCGTCGAGCAGCACGTCCCCGACGACCACCAGCGGCTGCCGGGCGCTCACGACATCCTCCGCCGCGCCGCCGCCGGCTCGAACGCGCCGGCCGCCCCGCCGGTCCGCCACGGCGGGCCCGCCTCGACCACCGCGTCGAAGCACTCGCACAGCACGTGCACCGCCACCAGGTGCGCCTCCTGCACCGTGGCCGTCGACGCGGCGTCCACGCACAGCGCCTCGTGCGCCGCCTCGGCCAGCGGGTTCGGCGCGGGGCCGGTCAGCGCCCACACCCGCATCCCCGTGGAGCGCGCCGTCGCCGCCGCCGCGATCAGGTTCCCGCTCCGCCCCGACGTGGACAGCAGCAGCAGGACGTCACCGGGGCGGCCGTGCGCGGCGACCTGCCGCGCGTACACCTGGTCGAAGCCGTAGTCGTTGCCGATCGCGGTCAGGCTGGAGGTCTCGGCGTGCAGGGAGATCGCCGAGTACGCGGGCCGCTCGCGCCGGTAGCGGCCCACCAGTTCGGCCGTCAGGTGCTGCGCCTGCGCGGCGCTCCCGCCGTTCCCGGCGGCCAGCAGCCGGCCCCCGCCCGGCAGGACGACCGCGAGCCGGGCGCCCCACCGGGCGATCCGGTCCAGGTGGTCCCGGCGAAGCCGGCCCACGGCGTCCTCGAGCGACGCGCAGTGCCGCCGCGCCGCCTCGCGCGCGGCGAGGGGGAACCCATCAGAGGGGGAGAAATCGCTCATGTGTGTTCGGGCGCCTGTTCCGGCGGGACGGCCGCGGCGGACCCGCACCTCCTTCTCGTTCCGTTCGGCTGCTGGTCGGCGGCTCAGGCCGCGTCGGTCACGGCGGGCCGGGCGGCGCGCACCTGCGCGTACACGGCCTCGGTGGCCGCCCCGACGCGCTTCCAGTCGTACCGGCCGAGGACCCGCCGCCGGCCCGCCGCGCCGCACGCGGCGCGCAGTCCCGGGTCGGCCAGGAACTCCGCCACCGCCCGCGCCAGGGCGGCCGGGTCGCGCGGCGGCACCAGACGGCCGCACTCCGGGTCCGCGACCGTGTCGAGCTGCCCGCCCACGGCGGTGGCGACCACCGGCCGCCCGCAGGCCATGGCCTCCAGCGGCACGATGCCGAACGGCTCGTAGTCCGCCGGGCACACCACCACGTCCGCGCTGCGCAGCAGCGGCGCCACCGCGTCGCGGGAGACCGCGCCGGTGAACCGCACCCGGTCGGCGACCCCGGCGAGCCGGGCCACCTCGCGCAGTCGCCGCACCTCCGGGTCCGCGTCGAGCCCGGCCGGAGGCGGCCCGCCGACGACGACCAGCTCGGTGTCGGGCAGCCGGGACAGCGCCACGACGGTCACGGCCGCCCCCTTGCGGGGCACGAGGCGGCCCAGTTGGAGCAGCCGGTGCCGGGCGGGGCCGCGCGGGGCGGCCGGGCCGGCGGGGGAGAACTGCCCGGGGTCGACGCCGCACGGCACGACGCTCACCCGCTCCGGCGGGATCCCCATCCGCCGCAGCTCCCGCACCTCGTCCCGGCAGGTGGCGATGACCCGGTCGCAGGCGAGTCCCACCTCGCGCTCGGCGCCGATCCGCTCCGGCGGGCTCGTGTCGGCCGCCTTCTGGTGGCGCCGCTTCACCGTGCCCAGCGCGTGGTACGTGTGGAGCAGCGGCACCCGCAGCGCGCGCGCCGCCCGCACCCCGGCGATCCCCGACATCCAGAAGTGCGAGTGGACCACGTCCGGCGGCCGGCCCTCCAGCACCCGCGCCACGTACCGGCCGAACGCGTCCATGTAGGGGAGCAGCTCGTCCTTCGGGACGGGCTCGGGCGGTCCCGCCGGCACGTGGTGCACGACGACGCCGGGGCGCACCACGACCTCGTCGGGCAGGCGGCGGTCGTCCCGGCGGGTGAACACCACCACGTCGTGGCCGCGGTCGGCGAGCGCCCCGGCGAGGCGCGCGACGTGGACGTTCTGTCCGCCCGCGTCGACGCCCCCCAGCGCCGCGAGGGGGCTCGCGTGCTCCGAGACGAGCACCACCGACAGGGGTTCCACGGGACTGTGGGCGGTCATGAGCGCACCTCCGTCAACACGCGCTCCCAGTCGTCCAGGAAGCGCTTGAGCCCGTACCGTTCGAGGGCGGCCTGCCGGGCCCGGGCGCCGTCCTCGGCGGCCGCCTCGGGCTCCGCCAGATAGCGCCGGGCGGCCGCCGCCAGCACCTCCGGCCGGGTCGACAGGGTCCCGGCACCCGCCGGGACCGCCTCCACCGCCTCCGTGGTGGCCAGCGCCACCACGGGCATGCCCAGGTGCATCGCCTCCAGCAGGGACAGGCCGAGCGACGTCCACCGCACCGGGTGCAGGTACAGCCGCCGCCGCGCCATCGCCGCGTGCAGCTCCCGCTGCGGCAGGTCCCGGGTCCGGCACCGCTCCTCGGGGAGGCCCAGGTGCGCGGCCAGTCCCTCGGTGCGCATCCCGAACACGTCGAGGGGCGCGGCCTCGGCGAGCGCGGGCAGCAGGTCCGTACCGGTGTGGCGGCCTCGCCGCACCGGCTCGTTGACGACGACCGCGGCGCGCGGCAGCCGCCCCGTGTACAGGTGTCCGGGGTCGACGACGCCGTGCTCGATCACCTCGGCGCGGGCCCGGCCGCTGTCCCAGAACAGCCGGTTGAAGTGGGTGACGTGGACGAGCGTCAGCCCGTCGCGGTCGGCGCACGGGTGCCGGGTGCCGGGGACGTCGCCGTCGGGGGCGTTGTGCTCCAGGTACACGGCGGGCACGTCGCGGCCGGGGCGGCGCCCGCCCAGCCAGCGCTCGGCGAGCTCGAACTCCTCGGGCCGCTGGAGCAGCACCACGTCGACCGGCTCGTCCCGCAGCCGCTCGGGCGTCACCTCCCGTACGGTGTCGGGCCAGTTGAAGGTCCGGGCCCGGCCCCGTCCGTCGGGCCCGCGGTCGGGCAGCACGGGGACCAGGTAGGTGTGCGGGCCCTGGACGAACGCCGTCGTCCAGGAGCCGTGGACGTGCCAGAGCAGGATGTTCACCGCGCCGACCTCCTCACGGACTGGGAGTCCTGCGAGTCCGCCGTGAAGAAGCCGCCGCGGCGCACCGCGTAGGGGCCGATCGCCAGCAGGTCCACGGGGGTGGAGCCGAAGCACTCCAGGGCGTCGCGCGGGTCGTCCACCATCGGTCGGCCGGCCGTGTTGAGGCTGGTGTTGACCACCACCGGCAGGCCCGTGCGCCGCTCGAACTCCTCCAGCATCCGCGCGACCAGCGGCTCCGCGGCGCGGTCGACGGTCTGGATGCGGGCCGTGCCGTCGACGTGGACGACGGCCGGGATGCGGTCGCGCCACTCGGGCGCCACCTCGTGCACGAACAGCATGTACGGGCTGGGGAGCCGCCCGGTGAAGATCTCCGCCGCCCGGTCGGCCAGCACCATCGGCGCCACCGGCCGGAACTGCTCGCGGCCCTTCACGTCGTTGAGCCGTTCCAGGTTCCCGGCGTGGCCGGGGTGGGCCAGCAGGGACCGGTGGCCGAGCGCCCTCGGGCCGTACTCCGAACGCCCCTGGAACCAGGCGACGATCGCGTTGCCGGCGAGCGCCTCCGCGACGGCCGCCGCGATGTCCGGCGGCCGTTCGAACGGCACCGCCGCCGTCTTCAGCCAGGCCCCCAGCTCCGCGTCGGACCAGTCGCGGCCCAGGTCGGCGCCGCCCATGGGCGCCACCTCGTCGCCGCCGCCCGCGGCGAGCAGCATGGCCCCGCCCAGTGCCGTACCGGCGTCCCCGGCGGCCGGCTGCACCCACACGCGAGAGAAGGGGCCTTCGCGCGCGATGCGGGCGTTGGCCACGCAGTTGAGGGCCACTCCGCCGGCGAGCGTCAGCAGTGCGTCGTGGGTCTGGCCGTGCAGCCAGCGCACCAGGTCCAGCAGGGTCTCCTCCAGCACCGCCTGGGCGCTGGCCGCGACGTCCGCGTGGTCCTGCGTCCACGCCTCCTGCGGACCGCGCGGCGGGCACAGCTCGCGCCACGGCACGCCCGCCGCGTGGAAGCCGCCGTCGCCGGTCGGGTAGACGTACCGGCGCAGCTCCTCCCGCATCCGCGGCCGGCCGTACGAGGCGAGCGCCATGACCTTGAACTCGTCGGAGGAGCGCAGGAAGCCGAGGTGCTCGGTCAGCTCCTCGTACACCAGGCCCAGGGAGTGCGGCAGGTCCTGCGCGGCCAGCGGCTCCAGCCGGTGGTGGACGCGGCGGGCGGCGAGGTGCGAGGCCCGCTCGCCGCGTCCGTCGAGGACGAGGACGGACGAGGTGTCGGCGCCGGCGTCGTCGGTCGCGAACGCGCCGGACGCGGCGTGCGCCATGTGGTGCGGCACGAACCTGACCGCCTCCGGGTCGAGGC
The DNA here is from genome assembly GCF_032423885.1 of Streptomyces tamarix. Lineage (NCBI taxonomy): Bacteria > Bacillati > Actinomycetota > Actinomycetes > Kitasatosporales > Streptomycetaceae > Streptomyces > Streptomyces tamarix. Next base: position 87,104 of record NZ_JAWCTQ010000021.1, read on the forward strand.
CCGGCAGCGCCGTCCGCAGGAAACCGGGAGCTTCGCGCGCGTAGGTCAGCCGGAGGTGGTCCCAGGGGTCGTCGAGCCCCATCTGGTCGGCGGGCCGGGCGAGCGCCGGGTCGAACGAGTACGCGACGGCGTCCAGGTCCTGCGGGCGCAGCCCGGCCCGTTCGAGGCACCAGGCGGCGGCCTTCTCCGGGAGTTCCCAGGCGGAGAACGGCACCGGACGTTTGCCGTGCTTGCGTCTGGAGAAACGTTCCTCCTCGGCGGCGGCGACCACACGTCCGTCGATGACCAGCGCGGCGGCGGGATCGTGGAAGAGGGCGTTGATTCCGAGAATGCGCATGGGGTCCCTGTCTTTCGGCACGTCGGGGGAGAGCGACGGCGGGGAGGGCGAGGGGAAGGGGGGATCGGGTGGACGGAGGGGACGACCGTCAGCCGTCAGCCGGTGCTCGTCGGTCGTCGGTTGTCGGGCCGGGGGCCGCGTCCGCCGCGGCGCCGGTGCGGAACCAGTCGATGGTGCGCCGCAGCCCGTCCTCCGCCGGGACCCGCGGCTCCCACTGGAGCTTGTCCCGGGCGAGCGTGATGTCCGGGCAGCGCACGGCCGGGTCGTCGGTGGGCCGCTCGACGTACCGGATCTCGGAGCGCGAGCCGGTCAGCGCGATGATCAGCCGGGCCAGTTCCCCCATGCTGACCTCGGCCGGGTTGCCGATGTTCACCGGACCGCGCAGCCCGTGCGCGGCGGCGGCGAGGACGCCCCGCACGGTGTCGTCGACGTAGCACAGCGACCGCGTCTGCCGCCCGTCGCCGGTGACCGTCAGCGGCTCGCCGGCCAGCGCCTGCCGGATGAACGTGGGCACGGCGCGCCCGTCGTGACCGCGCATCCGCGGCCCGTACGTGTTGAACAGCCGGACGATCCCCACATCGGTGCCGTACGTCTCGGCCTGGGCGGTCGCCAGCGCCTCGGCGAACCGCTTCGCCTCGTCGTACACGCTGCGCGGGCCGACCGGGTTGACGTTGCCCCAGTACCGCTCGTTCTGCGGGTGCTGCTGCGGGTCGCCGTACACCTCCGACGTGGAGGCCAGCAGGAACCGCGCCCCCGCCCGGTGGGCCAGGGCCAGCGCGTGCCGGGTGCCGAGGCTGCCGGCCTCCAGCGTGTGCAGGGGCAGCCGCAGGTAGTCGGCGGGCGACGCGGGCGAGGCGAAGTGCAGCACCAGGTCCGGCGGGCGGTCCACCTCGAACGGCTCCGAGACGTTCGCCTCCACCAGGGTGAAGCCCGGGTGGTCCAGCAGCGGGGACACGTTCTCCCGCCGTCCGGTGCTGAAGTCGTCCACGCACGTCACGGCCGTACCGGCGGCCAGCAGCGCGGAGCACAGGTGGGATCCGACGAAGCCCGCGCCGCCCGTCACGACGGCGTGCTGCCAATTCCGGTCGAAAGTGCTCATACGGTCTCCTCGGTCGTCGCTCATGGCGCCACGGTCTCCGTGATCAGCAGGTCCGCCAGCGCGGGCATCCCGCCCTCGGCGAGCGCCCGGCGCTGGAAGTCCGCCGGGGTGCCCTGCTGGAGCAGCCGGTGCACCAGCGAGGTCACCTCGCGGGCGTCCCCGGCCTCCTCCAGCGAGGGCGCCACGGAGTCGAGCAGCCGGCACAGCACGTCACCGGCCCGGCGGCTCCTGCCGTCCGGGTCCACCAGCAGATCGCTCAGCCCGTGCCGTGCCGCGTACCAGTTCGCGGCCTGGAGCCGCTCCGGAGGGCAGTAGGGGAGCGGCTCCCCGGCCTCCTCCGCCCGCAGGGCCGTGGCCACCATGGCCCGGATCAGCCCCGCGAACATCACCGCGGCGTCGGCCCTCAGCTGCACGTCCGTGCAGCGCACCTCCAGGGTCGGGTAGTGCTCCGACAGCCGTGCCTGCCAGTAGATCTGGCCGGTGTCGGAGATCACCCCGGACTCCAGCAGGGTCCGCACCCGCCGGTCGTGGTCGGCGGCGTCGGCGAAGGACGGCGGGGGACCGCTCACCGCCCACCTGCCGAAGATCACCGTCCGCCAGCTGGCGAAGCCGGTGTCGTGCCCGTCCCACAGCGGCGAGTTCGACGACATCGCCACCAGGGCCGGCAGCCAGGGCCTGATCCGGTTGAGCACGGCGACCGCCGCGGCCCGGCCGGGCACCGCGACGTGCACGTGCATGCCGTTGACCAGTTGCTCGTCGACCAACTGGGGCGCCTGTGAGCGCATCGCCAGGTAGCGGGCGCTCTCGGTGACCGGCACGGGGCCCGGTTCCCGGTACGGGGCGGTGCCCGTCGCCACGATCCGGCAGCCGTTCTTCTCCGCGGCCGTCCCCAGCGCGTGCCGCAGGCGCAGGAGGTGGCCCCCGACCTCGTCGAGGTCGGAGCAGACGGGGGTGGCCACCTCGATCTGGGACTGCAGGAGCTCGGACTGGACCTCCTCGTGCTCCGCGATCGGCCCCAACCCCGCCGCCCTGCGGACCTCGTCGGCGAGGGGCACCGGCAGGCAGGTGACCGGGTCGACGAGGAAGAACTCTTCCTCGACCCCAACAGTGATCATGTGGCGCCGAGTACCCGTAAAAAAATGGGCAAATCGGTATGTACGGGGCGAAGCGCTTCAGTCACTCGATCGGCCGACAGGGCGTGCGGAGCGCCCCTGGCGGGGCCTCACCGCGCCACGCCCGGCGCGACCTCACCGCGCCACGGCCTCCCGGCGCGCCGCCCTCCGCAGGCTTCCGCGGACCCGGTCGCCCTCCACGCGCCGCGCGGCGGCCTCCACCCGCGGCGGCAGCCGCCGCCGGGCCCGCAGCGCCGCCGGCAGCCGCTCCAGCACCCCGCGCAGCGCCTCCCGCGCCTCCGGGTCACGCCGGGCCTGGGCGGCCAGCGCCCCGGTCCGCCGCGCCGCCACGGAAAGCGGGCGCCGCAGCCACGCCGTCAGCGCGGCGTTCCGCCGCATCACCGCCCGCCGCCCGCCCCGTACGCCGCCGGACGGGCTGTGCACGGCGACCACCTCCGGGCAGTGGCACACCGCCCAGCCGCACGCCTCCATGTCGTACGCCAGCAACTGCTCCTCCCCGGCGAAGAACACCACCGGGTGGTAACCGCCCGCCTCCAGGAACGCCTGCCGCCGCGCGACGGCCGCGCAGGCCAGAAAGCCCAGCACCCGCGTCCCCGGCAGTCCGTGCTCCCGGCCCAGCGGCGACGCGGCCAGCTCCGCGTTGAGCGGGTCGTCCCGCCCCCCGTCCCCGACCCGCACGGCGGCCGCGACCAGCCCCAGCCGGGGGTGCGCGTCCAGCAGCCGCTCGGCCGCCGCCAGCGCCCCCGGCTCCCACCACGAGTCGTCGTCGCTGAACGCCACGTAGGGCGTGTGGGCGTGCCGGGCGCCCAGGGTGCGGCCGACCGCCCCGAGGTTCCGGCCGGGGCACAGCAGCGTCACCTCCGGGTGGCGAGCGGCGACCGCCTCGGCGGTGCCGTCCGACGAGGCGTTGTCGACGACCACGACGGGCGGCCGCTCGGGGAGCCGGGCGAGCCGGTCCAGGGTGCGCAGCAGTTGGTCGCGCCGGTCGCGGGTGATGACGACGACGGTCGTGCGGGTCTCGTGGGCGGTCACGTTCGGGACACCTCCAGGTGCGGCGGCAGGGCGGCTAGGACCTCGTCCGGCCCGATGCGCAGCAGCCGCGGGTCCGGCTCCCCGCCGTGCGGGTCGCCCGGCGGGCCGGGGTGCCACAGCGCCACGTGTCGGGTACCCGGCGGCGGTCCCCACAAGCGCGGCGGTACGGGCCCGAACAGCGTCACCGACGGCGCCCCGTACGCCACGGCGACGTGCGCGATCCCGGTGTCCCCGCTGATCACGGCCGCCGCCCCGGCGCACAGGGCGGCCAGCCGCCCGTACGGCAGCCCGCCCGCCAGCACGTCCCGCGCGCCGAGCCCGGCCGGCCCGGCCACGCGCGCGAGGAGCCTGTCCTCGCCGGGCCCTCCGGTCAGCACCACCCGGTGGCCGCGCCGCCGCAGCTCCCGTACGACCTCCGCGTACCGCTCGGGCGGCCAGCGTCGGGCCGCGGCGTTCGCGCCCGGGTGGACCACCACCGCGCCGGGCGCCGGGGACGGCTCGCGGGGCGGGGGGAGCCGCAGGTCGCCGGGGTCGGCCGGGACGCCGTACCACTCCAGCAGCCGGCACCAGCGCTCCCGCTCGTGCTCGTCCGCCCGCCACGCCGGGCCCGCGATGTGCGGGGTCCCCGGGTGGGCGAACGCCAGGAGCCGGCCGGGTCGCGTCCGCTCCAGCAGCAGGTGGCTGGAGGGGCCCTTCCCGTGCAGGTCGACGGCGGCCTCCGGCGGCGGCCCCGGCCACGCCAGGCGCACCGGCACGGCCCGGCCGGGCGCCGAGGCGGGCAGCAGCGCGTCGACCGCGTCGACGGCGGCCACCGCGTCCGCCAGCGACCGCGGGGCCGCGAGCACCACCTCGTACCCGGGGAAGCCGCGCCGCACCGCCCGCAGCGCGGGCACCCCGGCCAGCAGGTCGCCCAGTCCGAGCGCCCTCAGCACCAGGACCCGCGGCCTCACGCCCCGGCCTCCAGCAGTTTGCCGACGGCCGCCACCACGTCCTCGGCCGTCACCCCGTCCAGGCACGGGTGGCCCGGCACCGGGCACTGCCGGGCGCGCGATCCGGCGCACGGGGCGCCCTGGTCGCCGAGGAGGACGTGCGGGACGCCGTAGGGGCCCCACCGTTCGGCGGGCACGACCGGAGAGAACAGCGACACGACCGGGGTGCCGACCGCCGCCGCCAGGTGGGCCGGGCCGGTGTTGCCGGTCACCACCGCGCCCGCCGCCGCGAGCACCGCCGCCAGCTCCGGCGGGCGGGTCCGCCCGCCGAGGTCCACGCCGTGCGCGCCCGCCACGTACGCGGTGAGCTCCCGCTCGCCGGGGCCTCCCGTGACGACGACGCGGTGGCCCGCCCCGGCGAGCAGCCGCACCGCCTGGGCGCACCGGTCGGGGCTCCACCGGCGGGCCGGTACGCTCGCGCCGGGGTGGACGGCGACGTACGGGCCGGGGCCGGTCAGCTCCGGCGCGCCCACCGCGTGCCGCGCCCGCAGCCGCCCGTCGTCGCCCGGCGGGCGGGGGAAGCCGGCCGCCTCGGCCAGCGCGAGGGCCGCCTCCGCCTCGTGGGCGCGCGGGGGCCGCTGGTGGCGTACGTCGAGCAGGGAGCCGGGGGCGTCCACGCTGTCCGCCGCGATGCGCGCGACACCGGCCATGCGCAGCAGCAGCGCCGCCGGCAGCGGGCTCTGGTGGAACGAGGTCAGGACCAGGGCCGCGTCGAACCGGCCTGCGGCCACCCGGTCGACGATCCGCCCGACGTCCGTCCGGTCCACCGCCGGCGGGGAGAACCCCACCCACGGCGCCTCCCACACGAGCACCTCGTCCACGCCCGGGAGCAGCCGCGCCGCCAGCGCCCCCTGCGGCCCGCACAGCATCGCCACCCGGTCCGCGCGGTGCGCCACCGCCCGTACGGCGGGGCCGGCGAGCAGCACGTCGCCGAAGCTGTCGAGGCGTACGACAAGGGCCCTCACACCGGCCTCCGCACGGCCGACGGGCGCCCCAGCACGTGCCGCACGGCACCGAGCAGGTCCCGGCACACGGCCGGCGCGGACGCCACCTCGGCGGGCAGCGTCCTCGTCGTCGGCACCAGCACCCCCCGGGCGCCCGCGGCGCGCGCCGCGCCCATGTCCGCACCGATGTCGCCGACGACCACGCACCGGTCGGCCGGCACGCCGAGCCGCCGCGCGGCCTCCAGCACGAGCCCCGGCGCGGGCTTGCGGCAGGCGCAGCCGTCCTCGGGGACGTGCGGGCAGTGCACCCACACGTCCAGGGGCCCGCCCAGCAGGGCGTCGACGCGGGCGTTCACCTCCCGCACCTCCGCCTCGGTGAGCAGGCCGCGCCCGATGCCCGACTGGTTGGAGACGACCCCCACCGGTATCCCGCGCGCCCGCAGCAGCCGCACCGCCGCCCGCGCGCCCGGCATCAGCCGCACCCGCTCGGGATCGCCGTTGTACGGCACGTCGACGATCAGAGTGTCGTCGCGGTCGAACAGCACCGCGGCGGGCGGCGCGCCCTCCGCCGCGGCCCGCCCGCCGAGTCCGCCGAGTCCGCCGAGCCCGCCGGGCCCGCCGGGCCCGTCGGCCGTGGCGCCGGCCCGGTGCCCCGGCGACTCCCGGGGCGCTCCCGGCTCCCGCGCTGGCCCGCCCGCGCCGCCCGCCCGGCTCACGCGGCACCGCCGTTCCAGGCCCCGGCGGAGCGGTGCCTGAGCTCCCCGGCGACGCGGTGCCAGGTGGCGAGCGCCGGGATGGCCGCGCTGGTCACCGCCATGGTGACCACCTCGTCGCGGGTGTGGGGCCCCGGCGCGATCCGCGCCCGGGCGAACTCCGCCGTCCCCAGCAGCCAGCCGCCCGCCGCGAGCGCCGCCGCCCGGCGCCGCCCGGCCGCTGCGAGCGCCAGGGCCAGCGCGCCGGCCGCCGTGACGGCCGCGTGCCGCCGGATCCGGCCGCGCGGCGCGGCGGCGCGCGCCCACCAGTCGGGGCCGTGCAGCCGCACCATCAGCGCGTCGTCGGCGTTGCCCCGCTGCGCCCGCAGCGACACCCACCGGTCCGCCGGCCGCACCGGGTGCTCCGTGCGCCGGGTGCCGCGCCGGATCAGCCAGCCCGCGTCGATCACCCGCAGCGCCAGGTCCGCGTCCTCGCGGAACGCCCGCCGGAACCGCTCGTCGAAGCCGCCCACGGCGCGCAGCGCCTCCGTGCGGTACGCCATGTCGGCGGTCGCCCACAGGGCCCGCTCCAGCCCGGCCGTGTTCCGCTCCCAGTCCGTGGGGCGCCGGTCGGGGGGGAGGGGGACGTGCAGCACGCCCTGGACGCCGCCGGTGTCGGGGGAGGCGGCGGCGAGGTCGCGGGCGAGTTCGGCCCGCCAGGAGGGGCCGACGCGGACGTCGTCGTCGAGGAGGGCGGTCCACGGCTCCGCCACCTCGCGCAGCCCGGTGTTGCGGGCGGCGGCCGGTCCGCGACCGCCGCTGCGGACCACGACGGCCCGGTCGGCGAGCGGGCCCAGCGCGTCCAGCGGCAGGTCGCCGGGGGCCCCGCCGGGCGGCGGCTCGCCCGGTCGGTCGTCGACGACGACGATCCGGCGCGGTTCGGGGCCCTCGGCGGCGGCGAGGGCCCGGAGGCAGTCGGCGAGGCAGGGCCGTCCGACGGTGGGGACGACCACGGCGTACGGGGCGGGCGGATGGCTCATGCGGCGGCGCCTCCCGATCCGGAACCGGTCACAAGGGCATGTGGAGTGCCCATACTTGATCACCTTATGCACGGATCGTTCCGTTCCGCAGGGCGATCCGCTCGACGGGCGAACCAGGTGGGCGGGCCGTCCGGTCCCGGCGGTGGGCCCCGCGGCCCGGTTGGCTCGAACGGCCACGAGTGGTTTATCGTTCATCTATGCGGCGGTGAGGAGACTCCGGTCGCGTGAGCTGCCCCGGCTGGTTCCCCCGTCCAGCCGGGGCTTTCCCTTTTCCCGGTTCCGCGGCCCTCCGGTTCCGTGGCCTTCCGCTTCCAAGGCCCTCCGGTTCCGCCGCCCTCCGGTTCCGTGTCGCTCCGGTTCCGCCGCGCCGGGCATGACCTCGCGCTGCCGAGGAACTGTGGAGGGATGACCGAATACGAACGCTCCCTGACGATGCCCGCCCCGCCCGAGCAGGTCTTCGACCAGGCCGCCGACGTCGGCCGCCTGGACGAGTGGCTGCCGGGCGACCTCCACGTCCACGCGGGCGAACTGCCCGCCGTGACCGTCCACGAGGACCGCACCGACGAGGACACCCCGGCGCTGCTGAGCCGCCGCAAGGAGCAGATGCGCCTGGAGTGGGGGACCCGCGAGGAGGGCTCCTACGCCGGCTGGCTCCAGGTCGCCGGCATCGACGGCGGTGCCAGCGAGGTCACCGTCCACCTGTCCTTCTTCGACGAGACCCACGACCCCGGCGAGCAGCGCGTCGCCGAGGCCCTGGACCGCAGCCTGCACCGGCTGGAGGAGCAGGTGCGCCTCCGCGTCGACGCCCCGGGCGGCTGACCGGGCGCACCCGCCCGCCGCTCAGGTCTCCACCCCCGGCCGCGGCGGCTCGGCACCCGACCCGCGCAGGCGGGCGGCGAGGGCCGCCAGCCGGGGGTGGCGCTCGTTGACTTCCGCCGCGCGCCGGTCCAACTCCTGCGTCAGCCGCTCGGTGCGCTTGTCCACGTCCAGTTCGTCGAGGATCCGGTCGACCTCGCTGAGCAGCGCCCCGTGCAGCTGCCACTGCCGGGGGTGCTCCTGCACGTCCTCCAGCAGCAGGTCGGCCACCCGGTCGCGGACGGCGCGCCCGTCCGCGAGGGCCTCGGTGAGCCGCGTCTCCGCCTCCTCGGCGTTCGCCGACACCTGCGTGGTGATCAGCCGGGCGAAGCTCTCCACGGCGCGCGCCATGTGCCCGAACAGCTCCCGCAGCAGCACCGCCACGTCCGCCGGGACCAGCCGCTCGTCCGTGCGGTGCTTCGCCAGGTCCGTCAGCGTCCGCGACAGGACGCGCAGCACCACGGCGCAGATCTCCAGGGTGTCCAGACCGGTCCGCAGCACGATCCGCGCCAGCAGGCCGTCCCGCACGCGCGGGTTGAGCCGCAGGCTCTCCTCCGCCTGCCGCAGCGACGCGTCGACCTCCACGATCGCGTGGTCGAGCCGCCGCGCCTCGTGCAGCCGGGCCGCCGCGTGCGACACCGGCACGTGGCCCAGGTCCGCGACGTCCTCGCCCATGGCGCGCAGCATGCGCCCTATCCCGGAGGCCAGGCCCTCGATGGACGCCCCGGCGGGTTGCACCCACACCGGCGGTGCGAGCAGCAGGTTGAACAGCAGCCCGACCCCGGCGCCGATCAGCGTCTCCAGGATCCGGTGCCAGGCGGCCGAGCCCACCTGGGTCACGCCGAGCACCAGCATCGCGCTGATCGCGACCTCGGGGACGAACTCGCTGACCCGCACCAGGTGGCCCACGATCAGCGCCGCGAAGATCGTCAGTCCGAGGCTCCACCAGGTGAGGCCGACCAGGGCGCTGAACCCGATCGCCACCACCACCCCGGCGACCACCGAGTTGACTCGGCGGATCCCGGTCGTGAGCGTCGCGTACAGGGTCACCTGCACCACCAGCAGCGCCGTCAGGGGCGCCGTCAGGGGCGCGGGCTGCGCGGGCAGCACCATCAGGGCGACCACGTACGCGATGACGGCGGCCACCGTCGACCGCAGCGTCTGCGCGGCGACGGGTTCCCTCGTCCGCCGCACCAGTTTGAACACGGGGGCTGTCGTTACATCCGGCATCCCGTTCCCCTGCCCTCTCGTGTCGTGCTCACAACCAGCCAGGTGGCCGGAGTTTGCCGCCCGCCGGGCGTGGTACCGGCGGATCCATGAATCAAGGAACCCCTGTAGCCGTCGTCACCGGATCCGACTCCGGCATCGGCCGCGCCGTGGCCGTCCGCCTCGCCCAACAGGGCATGGACGTGGGCATCACCTGGCACGACGACCACGACGGCGCGCTGCGCACCGCCGAGGAGGTGCGGTCCCACGGACGCCGCGCGGCCGTCGCCCGGATGGACCTGACCGACCTGCCGGGCGCCGCCCGCGTCGTCGACGACCTGGCCGGCGAGCTCGGCAGGATCGACGTCCTGGTCAACAACGCCGGCACCGGAACCGCCACGCCCTTCCTCGACCTGTCGTACGAGACCGTGCGCGGCGTCGTCGACGTGGACCTGATCGGGCCGTTCCTGTGCTCCCAGTTCGCCGCCCGCCGCATGATCGAGCAGGGCGGCGGAGGACGCATCGTCAACGTCACCTCGGTGCACGAGCACCAACCCCGGGTCGGCGCCGCCCCCTACTGCGCCGCCAAGGGCGGGCTGGGGCTGCTGACGCAGGTGATGGCGCTGGAGCTCGCCGAGCACGGCATCACCGTCAACGCGGTCGCGCCCGGCGAGATCGCCACGCCCATGACCGGGCAGGAGGACCGGGACGTGCGCGAGGAGCGTCGCCCGGGCATCCCGCTCGGCCGCCCGGGCGACGCCCGCGAGGTCGCGGCCGTCATCGCCTTCCTGGCGGGCGAGGACGCCTCGTACGTCACCGGGGCGTCCTGGACCGTCGACGGCGGGATGCTGCGGATGGGTCCCCAGGCCGGCTCCCACCTGGAGAGCGACGACTGGCGCCGCCCCTGACCCGGCCGCACCGCGCGAACGGCCCGCGGCGGCCCCGGCACGGAGGACCGGGGCCGCCGCGGGCCCGCTTCACGCGAGGCGGCGCGGGGCGGCGGCGTCAGCGCGAGACGACGAAGCGCTCGTTCGGCACGCAGTGCGTCATCGTCAGGCCGGTCACGTCCCGCGGCGGGTTCTCGCCCAGGTTGGCCAGCCGCTTGCGGTCGTCGTCGGTGAGCGTCTGGTTCGGCAGCGGCTCCAGGCCCGCCACGTCCTTGGGGGCGATGCCGACCCCCTCGCCGACCCGCAGGCCCAGGTCGTTGTCGACCAGCAGGAAGTGCCAGACCATCCGCTCCTGCACGGGCCGGTCGCACTGCTTGAGCGCGTTGCTGAGGTTCAGCACGAGGTCGTCGCGCTCCCACTGCTCCATCAGCTGGTAGCGCTGACCGGCCTGCAGGTAGTCGTTGGTGCGGGGGATGCGCTTGCGGGTGAGGCGCCCGCGGATCTCCGGCCCCTGCTCGTCGTGGGCCGGGTCCGGGGCCTCCCGCAGCCCGCCCATGAGGGACGGCTCGTAGTTGGTGCTCGGGTCCTCCCCGGCGCCGTCCACGTGGTACGTCATCAGGCCGTCGCGCTGGTTGGTGCGCACGTCCGCGTTCTTGGCCTGGTTGACCGGGAGCTGGAGGTAGTTGGGGCCGACCCGGTACCGCTGGGTGTCGCTGTACGAGAACGTCCGGCCCACCAGCATCTTGTCGTCGGAGAAGTCCAGGCCGTCCACGAGCACGCCCGTGCCGAAGGAGATCTGCTCGTTCTCCGCGAAGAAGTTCTCCGGCATCCGGTCGAGCACCATCCGCCCGACCGGCTTCGGCGGGAAGTCCTGCTCCGGCCAGGTCTTCGTGTCGTCCAGCGGGTCGAAGTCGAGCTCCGCGTGCTCGTCGTCCGACATCATCTGGACGAGCAGCTCCCACTCCGGGTGGTCACCGCGCGCGACCGCCTCGTACAGGTCCTTGGTGGCGTGTCCGAGGCCCTGCGCCTGCATGTTCGCGGCGTCCTCCTCGGTCATGCTCCGCACGCCCTGCTTCGGCATCCAGTGGTACTTGACCAGCACCGTCTCGCCCTCGGCGTTCACCCACTTGTACGTGTTGACGCCGAAGCCCTGCATGTGGCGGTAGTCCGACGGGATGCCGCGCGGGCTGAACAGGTTGACGAGCATGTGCATGCTCTCGGGGGTCTGCGCCATGAAGTCGAAGATCCGCCGCGGCTGCTGCTCGAAGGTGACCGGGTCCGGCTTCAGCGCGTGGATCACGTCCGGGAACTTGATGGCGTCCCGGATGAAGAACACGCCCAGGTTGTTGCCGACCAGGTCCCAGTTGCCGTCCTCCGTGTAGAACTTCACGGCGAAGCCGCGCGGGTCGCGCGCCGACTCCGAGGAGTCCCGGCCGCCGATCACCGTCGAGAACCGCACGGCCAGGTCGGTGCGCTTGCCGCGCTCCTGGAACAGCTTCGCCCGGGTGAACCGACTGATCGGCTCGTCGCCCCAGGAGCCGTACGCCTCGAAGTACCCGTAGGCGGTGACGCCGCGGGCGTGGACGACGCGCTCGGGGATGCGCTCCCGGTCGAAGTGGCTGATCTTCTCCAGGAACTGGTAGTTCTCCAGCGTCGCCGGACCGCGGGCGCCGACCGTGCGCTGGTTCTGGTTGTCGTGTACCGGGTGCCCCTGGCGGTTGGTGAGCACCTTCCGGCTGTCGTCCGTCACGATCTCCGGCTCCTCTCAGGATGCGGGACTGCGACTGTCAGATTTATCCGATATGTCGCAATACCCCCGTTACCCATCCGAGGGGTGCCCCTAACCGGACGGACTCAACGGACTCCCGCACTCGCCGCGCCTCCGGCCAGCGACGTGGGCCGCGTGTGCACCGGCAGGTGGTACACCGCGAAGGCCTGCCCCAGCACCGGCTGCGCCACGTTGCGCACCCGCACCCCGCCGCCGGTCATCCCGTGCTCGCTGCCCATGTGCGCGTGACCGTGCACGGCCAGGTCGGCCCCCGCCCCGTCCACCGCCTCGGCCAGCAGGTAGCTGCCGAGGAACGGGTAGATCTCCAGCGGCTCCCCGGCCAGCGTGTCCGGTACCGGCGAGTAGTGCGTCAGCGCGATCCGCACGGCGCAGTCCTCCTCCCGGAGCGTTCGCAGCGACGCGGCCAGCTCCTCCGCGCACCGCCGGGTGTACCGGATGAACGCCTTCATCTCCGGCTCGCCGAACTCGCCCCCGCTGCGCCCGGCGAACCCGCCGCCGAACCCCTTCGTCCCGGCGACGCCCACCTTCGTCCCGCCGATCCGCAGCACCGTGCCCCGGCCCTCCAGGACGGTGACCCCGACCTCCTCCAGCACGGCCGTCACCTCGTCCTGCTGGTCGCTCTGGTAGTCGTGGTTGCCGAGCACGGCCACCACCGGGACGGGCAGCCCGGCCACCTCGCGGGCCACCACGCGGGCCTCCTCGACCGTGCCGTGCCGGGTCAGGTCCCCGGCGAGCAGCAACAGGTCGGCGCAGTCGCCCAGCGTGTCGAACGCCGGCCGCAACGCGCCGGCGCTCTCGGGGGACAGGTGGATGTCGCCGACGGCGGCTACCCGGATCATGACAGTTCCTCCCGGTGCGTCGGGGCGTCGGAGCAGGCCACCACCAGGTCCTCGTGGAGCGGGAGGCCGGCCAGCTCCTCACGGGCGATGCGCAGGACCTCGCTGCGGCAGGCGTCGCTGGACACCGTCCCGTACAGCATCACGCTCCCGCCGCGCTCCTCGATCCGTACGCCCATCTCGGCGATGTCCTCGCTCGCCAGCCGGTCGCGCAGGTGCGCGATCCGGTACTCGGACGTGTCGGCGCCGCTCATGGGGTCGCCTCCTTCGGCTCGATCACGTTCAGGCGCTCCAGGAGGAACAGGAACGCCTCGGGCATGGGGGAGCCCTCGTTCTCCCGGCGCAGCAGGTCCCAGTCGATCCTCTCCCGCAGCACCCGGGCGATCGGCAGCACGGAACCGAAGTCGCAGTGGTGCTCCGAGAACGCCGCGAGCTGGCTGCCCATGAGGTCCGTCGGCGCCAGGACGGGCATGTGCACCGAGTCGACCGGCAGGACCTGCGCCCGCGCCAGCAGCTCCTGCGTGACCGGGCGGCGGGCCAGCTCGAAGATCAGGTCGATCTCCTCGCCCCGGCACGTGGCCTTGATCAGCCAGTCCTCAGGGGGCTTGCGGACCCGGATGCCCGCGTTCTGCAGTTCGCGCGTGACGGCTTCCTCGTCCTCGCGCAGGATGGCGAAGTCGGTGTCGTGCTGGAGGCTGGCCGGCACGCCGTGGGCGTACGCGGCCACGCTGCCGGCCAGCGCGAACCGGTGCCCGCCCGCCTTCAGGATGCCGGCCACCTGCTTGGTGGCCTCCAGGATCGCCTGCGTGCGGTCCGGCGGCAGCGGCGCCCCACCCGCCACCTCGCCGGGCTCCGGAGCCACGGCGAGGTGGGCGGCCTCGTCAACCTGGTTGTTCACGGTCTCGGCCCCCTTACATCGGACTGGAGGCAACCGGGTACCCCGGGCCCCGGCGCTTTATCCCGCCCGCGGACGATCACGTACGGGCGCGGGCGACCGCCCCGTCAGGGCGCCCGGTCCGCCCGGTCCGCCGCCGACTCGGGGCCGGGCGGGGCGGCGGCGGCCGGGTCCAGGACGCGGGTGAGGAAGTCCCGCGTACGGGCCTCCCGGGGCGCGCCCACCACCTGCGCCGCCGGGCCCTCCTCCACGATCCGGCCGCCGTCCATGAACACCACCCGGTCGGCGACCTCGCGGGCGAAGCTCATCTCGTGCGTGACCACCATCATCGTCATGCCGTCCCGCGCCAGCCCCCGCATCACCGCCAGCACGTCGCCCACCAGCTCGGGGTCGAGCGCCGACGTCGGCTCGTCGAACAGCATCACCTGTGGGTCCATCGCCAGCGCCCGGGCGATCGCCACCCGCTGCTGCTGGCCGCCCGACAGCGTCGCCGGGTACGCGGCGGCCTTCTCCAGGAGGCCGACCCGCTCCAGGTTCCCCCGGGCGACCCGCGCCGCCGCCGTCCCGTCGCGGCCCAGCACCCTGCGCTGCGGCAGCGTCAGGTTCTCCTCCACGGTCAGGTGCGGGAAGAGGTTGAACTGTTGGAAGACCATGCCGATCCGGCGGCGCACCGCGTCGATGTCGACGTCGGGGTCCGTGACCTCCGTGCCGCCGACGAGGACCCGCCCCGCCGTCGGCTCCTCCAGCAGGTTCACGCAGCGCAGCAGCGTCGACTTGCCCGACCCGGACGGCCCGATGACGCACACGACCTCGCCCCGCGCCACCTCCAGGTCGATCCCGCGCAGCACCTCGTGGTCCCCGAACGCCTTGCGCAGCCCCCGGACCTCGATCTCCGCGCTCCCACCCGCGTCCATGCTCACCCGGCCTTCCCGGTACGGGCCTCGAGGCGGCGCACCACGAAGCCCAGCGGAACCGTCACCAGCAGGTAGCACAACCCGGCGACGAGGATCGGCGTCGAGTTGGCCGTCTGGCTGGCCAGGTCCCGGCCGAACTTGGTCAGCTCCCGCTCCTCCAGGGTGACCCCGAGGAACAGCACCAGCGACGAGTCCTTGAACAGCAGCACCAGCTCGTTCGTCAACGGCGGGATCACGATCCGGAACGCCTGCGGGACGACCACCGACGCCATCGCCCGCGCGTGCGAGAACCCCAGCGACCGCGCCGCCTCCATCTGCCCCCTCGGCACCGCCTGGATGCCCGCGCGGATCGTCTCGGCCATGTACGCGGCGGCGACCAGCCCCAGGCCCAGCGCGACCTTCCCGTACGTGCCGCCGGGGATCTCCGCCCCGGGGAACGCCAGCGGCACCGCGACCCCCACGAAGATGAAGATCAGCAGCGCGGGCAGGCCCCGGAAGAACTCGATGTACACCCCGGCGACCCACCGGTACGGCGCGACCGACGACAGCCGCATCAGTGCGATCACCAGGCCCAGCACCAGCCCGAAGACGAAACCCGACGCGGTGTAGACGACCGTGTTGCGCAGCGCCGTGGTGATGATCTGCGGGAACAGCTCGCCGGCGAGGCCCCGCTGCGCGAACTGGTTGCGCAGCCGCTCCCAGTCGGCCACGGCGACGACGGCGGCGACCGCCGCGACGAACACCGCGTACTGGATCCCCTGGGAGACCCGGCGCCGCTGGCGCCTCGTCAGCCGCGAGGTCACGACCCGGCCCCGGGCAGCGGGCCGATCCACTCCTCGTACAGCTTCCGGTACGTGCCGTCGGCCCGGGCGTCCCGGATCGCCCTGTCGATCGCGGCGCGGAGCCTGTCGTTGCCCTTCTTCACCGAGAAGCCGTACTGCTCGCCGGTCTCGATGCTCTCGCCGAGCACGAACGCGGCGGCGTTCGCCCCGTCCTTGAGCCAGCCCCGCACGACGGGGTAGTCGATGACGACCGCGTCGACCTGCCCGGTCCGCAGCCCGTTGAGCACGGCGTCCGAGCTCTCGAACGCGACCGGGTCGAAGCCCCGGCCCTTGGCGTGGCTCTCACCGGTCGTCTCGGCCTGCGCCCCCAGCCGCAGCCCACGGGCCTTCACCTCCGCCAGGGTCCTCACCCCGCTCTTCTTCGACGCGAGCACCGCCTGCGTGGCGTCGAAGTACGGCACGGAGAAGTCGACGTTCTTCTTGCGCTCCTCGGTGATCGTCATCCCGGCGGCGGCCAGGTCGCACTCGCCGGAGTTGAGGAACGCGCCGGTCTTGAAATTCTCGAACGGCGTGTCGAGGATCTTCTGCTGGACGCCCAGGTCCTCCGCCACCAGGTCGATCAGCGCCACGTCGAACCCGACCACCTTCCCGCCCCGCTCGAACTGGAACGGCGGGTACGGCAGGTGGGTGCAGGTCGTCAGCTTGCCCTTCTCGACCACGGGCACCCCGCCCCTGGCCTCCCCCGGCCCCTCCCCGCCGGACGAGCACCCCGCCGCCGACAACAGCGCCGCCGAGACGGCGGCGACGGCGGGGCGGACACGGGCGCGCTTGCGGCCGGCAGTCGTCGACACGGTGGACCTCCCAGGGGGCGGGGCGGCGGGACGGGGGAGCCGCCGGGCGCGATCGTATGCCACGAAGCTCACCATAAGGCGGATAACGGTACATATCTCTATCCCGGTTCGCGCGCGGCGGCCGGTGCGGTCCTCCGCGGACCCCGACCCGGCGGACGCGGCCCGGTGGGGCGGCGGCATGCTGGGGACGTGCTTCCGATACCCCAACAGCCCTCGCAGGGGCCCGCGGTGGGCCACATGGTCGTCTGCGGCGACGACGCGCTGGCCGACCGCCTCGCGCACGAGCTGAACGACGTGTACCGGGAGCGGGTGACCCTCCTCGTCCCCGGCCGTCCCGCCGCCCCGCGGGACCCGGGCCGCCGCCCCGGCGGCGCCCTCGCCCTGTTCGGCCGCGTCTCCGCCGCCATGGCCCGCCCCGCCGCCGGGGACGGGCGCACGGCGCGGGGAGGGCGCCCCGGCGGGGGGACCGTGCGGGACCGCGTCACCCCGTACGACGCCTCCCCGTACGACACGCTCGGCGGCCGGGGCCCCCGGCGGACCGTCCACGTCGTCGAGGCGGCGGAGGCGGACGAGACGGCGCTCGTCGAGGCCGGCGTCGAACACGCCACGGCGCTCGCCCTGGTCCACGGGGACGACGAGACCAACATCCGCACCGCGCTGCTGGCCCGCCGCCTCAACCCCCGGCTGCGCCTGGTCATCCGCATGTACAACCGCAAGCTCGGCCAGCACCTGGAGCAGCTCCTCGACCAGGCCGCCGCCGTCGCCACGCCCGGCATCGACCCGGAGGTCCTGGACGCCTCCACCACCGTCCTGTCCGACGCCGACACGGCCGCTCCCGCCCTCGCCGCCACCGCCGTCGCCGGTACCAGCAAGATCGTCCACGCGGACGGGCTGCTGCTGCGCGCCGTCGAACGCACCCCTCCCGGCCCCGGGGAGATCGCCGACCCGGGCCTGTGCACCCTCGCCCTGCTGTCGTCCACCGCCACCGACCCGGCCGGCAGCGACGGCACCGACGGCAGCGGCGACCAGGGCCCCCGGCTGCTCCCCGACGACCGGGCCGTCGCCGCCGCCACCGGACGCGGCACCGTCGCCCTGGAAGCCGTCACCTACGCCGGCCCGACGCTTCCCGCGAGCCGGCTGCCCACCCCGTCCGTGCCGTTCGCGTCGCTGTTCTCGCGGCGGCTGCGCTGGTCGATCGCCGGCCTCGCCGGAGCCGTCGCCGCCCTCGCCGTGGCGTCCTGGCTCACCACGGACGATCACCCGCTGCACGCCGCGTACCTCACGCTGCTGGACCTCTTCGCGATCGGCGACCCCGCCCTGGACGCCCCCGTCGAGCGGCAGGTCCTCCAGATGCTCTCCGGGTTCGTCGGGCTGCTCCTGCTGCCGATGCTCGTCGCCGCGCTCCTGGAGGCACTCGGCACCTTCCGCACCGCCACCTCCCTGCGCCGCCCGCCGCGCGGCCTGTCCGGCCACGTCGTCCTGCTCGGCCTCGGCAAGGTCGGCACCCGCGTCCTGACCCGGCTGCGGGAACTGGGCATCCCCGTCGTCTGCGTCGAGGCCGACCCCGACGCGCGGGGCGTCGCCACCGCGCGCCGCCTGCGCGTGCCCGTCGTCCTCGGCGACGTCACCGAGGAGGGCGTCCTGGAGGCCGCGCGCGTCCACAAGGCGCGCTCCCTGCTCGCCCTGACGAGCCTCGACATCACCAACCTGGAGGCCGTCCTGTACGCCCGCTCCGTCCGCCCGGACCTGCGCGTGGTGCTGCGGCTGTACGACGACGACATCGCGACCGCCGTGTACCGGACCCTGCGTGCCGCGCACCCCGGGGCGCTCACCCGCAGCCGCAGCGTCTCCCACCTGGCCGCCCCCGCCTTCGCCGGTGCCATGATGGGCCGCCAGGTCCTGGGCGCCATCCCCGTGGAGCGGCGCGTCCTGCTGTTCGCCGCGGTCGTCGTCGCCGGCCACCCCGAGCTGGAGGGCCGTACCGTCGCCGAGGCGTTCCGGCCCGGCGCCTGGCGGGTGATCGCCCTGGACCCGAGCGCGCCCGGCGAGCGGCGCGTCGACCTGGCCGCCGTGCACCACGCCGCCGAGGACGGGCGCACCGGCCTGGTGTGGGACCTCCACCCCGGCTACGTGCTGCGCCCCGAGGACCGCGTCGTGCTCGCCGCGACCCGTCGGGGCCTGGCCCAGCTGCTCGGCCGGGGCGGAGCGGCCACCCCCTGACGGCGGCCGCGCGGCGGGTCACTAGGGTGGCCCCGGCCCCCGGCCCGGCCGCGACGGCGGTGGCCGGCGGGAAGCGGCGAGGTGTGGAGGAACGGCTGTGCTGATGATGGGGAAGATCCTGCGGTTCGACGAGGTGCGGGGCTACGGCTTCATCGTGCCCCGCGAGGGCGGCGAGGACGTCTTCATGCACGCGAACGACCTGGTGGACGAGAAGTACCTCTACCAGGCGGGACGTGAGGTGGAGTTCTACCTGGAGATGGGCGACAAGGGCCCCAAGGCGTCGGAGATCCGCCTCGTGGACCGCTCCGCCCGCCGCGCGCCCGCCGTGCGCCCGGACCGGGACGCCGTCCCGGACGGCCTCGACGACCTCGACGACGACACCCTGGACGTCCTCACCACCGCCGAGTTCCGGACCGAGCTGACCGAGGCCCTCATCGAGGCGGACGGGACCCTGACCGCCGCCCAGCTCAAGCGGGTCCGCACCCGCGTCCTGGAGCTCGCCCGCGACCACGGCTGGGTCGAGGCGTAGCCGGCCTCCCCGCGCGGCGGCAGGCCGCCGGCCCGCGACCCGGACCGCCGGGTCCGGCCCGCGACCCGGACCACCGCCCCGGCCACCGTCCTGGCCCGCGGGTGTTGCGGTCGCCCGGTTTCGTGGAACACATGCCGCCGGAGGCGCGAGGCGCCGGTGCGCCGGCATGCGGGAGGACGAGGCGATGCGCGGCAGGCGGAAGGACGGGACCGGGGTCCGGTGGCGGGCGGCGGTGGCGGGCGCCGCGCTGGCGACGGCGGTCACGGCGGTGGTGGTGCCGCCGGCGCCCGGCCGCCCCGGGGACGGCACCGGCGCCGCCCCCGGGGACGGGACGGCGCGCACCGAGTCGGGCCAGGTGCGGGGCGTCCGCTCGCGGGACCACACGGTCTTCTACGGGATCCCCTACGCGGGACCGCCCACGGGGGCGCACCGCTGGGCCCCGCCCCGGCCGCCCGTCCGCTGGTCCGGGGTGCGGGACGCCACGCGGCCGGGGCCGCTGTGCCCGCAGGTGCCGTCCTCGTACGCGCCGATCTCCAGCGAGGAGGAGGACTGCCTCGTCCTCAACGTGACCACGCCGCCCCGGGCCGCCCGCCGTCCGGCGCCCCTGCTCGTGTGGATCCACGGCGACGGGGCGGTGGGCGGCGGCGCGTTCTTCGACGGGCGCCGCCTCGCCGACCGGGGCCTGGTCGTGGTGACCGTCAACTACCGGATGGGCGTCTTCGGCGGACTGGCGCTGCCGGGCCTGGAGGGCGCCGGGACGTTCGGCCTGCAGGACCAGCGGGCGGCGCTGGCGTGGGTCCGGCGCAATGCCGCGGCGTTCGGCGGCGACCTGGCGAACGTGACGGTGGCGGGCGTCTCGTTCGGTGCCGCCGCCATCGCCGGGCACCTCGTGTCGCCCGCTTCCCGGGGCCTGTTCGACCGGGCCGTGATGGCGAGCGGCGAGGGCATGATGGACATGCCGGCCGGGACCATGGGTCCGGGCGTGCCGGGATACCCGTGGTACGTGTGGCGCTCCGGCCGCGAGATGGAGGACATCACCGCCGCGATGACCGCCCCGCTCGGCTGCGGCGGCCGGGACCCCGACCGCACCCTGCGGTGCCTGAGGGCCCTGCCGGTGAGGCGGATCCTCCAGGTGCCGCACATCATGAACGCCTTCCAGGCGTTCGGGTACGGCAACGCCACCCTGCCGGAACCGCCCCCCGAGGCGCTGCGCGCCGGCCGGTTCCACCGGGTGCCCGTGCTGTCCGGCGCGACGCGCGACGAGCACCGCACCTTCGTCGGGATGCTCTACGACGCGGTGGGGAAGCCGTTCACCGAGGCGGACTACCACCGGTCGCTGCGCACCGCGTTCGGCTCGCACGCGCGGCGCGTCCTGGCCGCGTACCCGGCCGACCGCTTCCCCTCGCCGGCCCTCGCCTGGGCGACGGTGGTCACCGACCGCATGTGGGCGCGCGGCACCGAGGCGCAGCACCGCGCGCTCGGCCGCCACGTGCCCACGTACGCCTACGAGTTCGCCGACCGGGAGGCCCCGATGTTCCTGCCGCTGCCCGGGCGGTTCGACTTCGGCGCGTACCACGCGGGGGACCTGCCCTACCTGTTCGAGGACGACGAGGTGGAAGCGCGGTTCACCCCGGCGCAGCGGCGGCTGTCCGCGACGATGACCGCGTACTGGGCGGCGTTCGCCCGGAACGGCGACCCCAACGCGCCCGGCCTGCCCGGATGGCGTGCGTACCGGCCGGGCGACCGTCCGGCGTACACCCAGTCGCTGGCGCCCGACCGGATCGGCCCGGTCGACTACCGCCGCGAGCACCGCCTGGACTTCTGGTCCCGCCTGCCCTGACCGGCCCGCTCCGGGCCGCCCGGGGCGGCGCCCTACGGCGGCTCGGACGCCGCGTCGTCGCGCAGCCCGGCCGCCAGCCGCAGCAGCCGCGCCTCGTTCCCCGCCAGGCCCGCCCGGCGCAGCGCCTCGTCGGCCTCTGCCATGGGCGAGGCCAGGTACGCCCCCGCCATGGGCGCGAGGCCCGGGTCGGACAGGACGGCCCGGGCGGTCTCCACCAGGCGGAGGTAGGCCTGTGCCGCCGCGCGTTCGGACACCGTGGGGGTGGTGGTCATCTCTCGCTCCCTGTCGACGGGTCGGTGCCCCCACTCTCGCGCACGGCACTGACACTCACGGCGCGCCCCGGCCGCGCAGGTGCTCCACCAGCCGCTCCACGAACACGCGCTGGCCGGCCACCAGCCGCCCGGCCGCCTCCTCCGGCGTGCACCAGGCGACCCGGTCCACCTCCGGGAACGTCCGCGTCACGCCCGACCCGCGCGGCCACTCCATGGCGAACGTCCCCGGCACCACCAGCGCCGGATCCAGGTCGCCCTCCACGGCCCACACCGTGACCACCTTGCCGCCCGCCTGCCGCGCCTCCCCGAGCGGCACGGGCTCGCCGTCCGGCACGAGCAGGCCCAGCTCCTCGGTGAACTCGCGACGGGCGGCCGTCAGCGCCGTCTCGTCGTTCGCGTACTCGCCCTTCGGGACCGTCCACGCCCCCGCGTCCCGCGCCGCCCAGTAGGGGCCGCCCATGTGTGCGAGGAGCACCTCCGGCCGGCCGCCGGACGTACGGAACACCAGCAGCCCCGCGCTGCGCCTGACCACCATGCGCGCCAGTCTGCCCGCCGCGCCCGGCCGTGCCGCGCTACCGTCGGCCGGTATGGGACAGGACCACCCCGACAGCCCCGCCCCGCCCGGCCGCCCCGACAGCCCCGGCGCACCTGGCCGCCCCGACGGCCCCGGCGCACCCGGCGGCCCGGACGACCCCGACGGCCCCGGCGCACCCGGCGGCCCGGACGACCCCGCCTTCCCCGCCCGTACGGCGCCAAAGGCCCCGTCGCTCGACCGCCTCGACGCGGCCGTGGTCCGCTGCCGGGCCTGCCCGCGCCTGGTCGAGTGGCGCGAGCGGATCGGCCGCGAGGGGCGCCGCGCGTACACCGGCTGGGAGTACTGGGCCCGCCCCGTCCCCGGCTTCGGCCCGAACGACGCGGCGCTGCTCGTCGTCGGCCTGGCCCCCGCGGCGCACGGCGGCAACCGCACGGGCCGCATGTTCACCGGCGACCGCTCCGGCGACGTGCTGTACGCCGCGCTGCACCGCCTCGGCCTCGCCAGCCGGGCCGAGGCGACCTCCCGCGACGACGGGCTGCGCCTGTACGGGGTGCGGGTCACCGCCCCCGTGCACTGCGCACCGCCCGACAACCGGCCCACCCCGGGGGAGCGCGACACCTGCCGTCCCTGGCTGGCCGAGGAGCTGGACCTGCTGCGGCCCACCGTCCGCGCCCTGGTCGTCCTGGGCGCGTTCGGCTGGCAGGCGGTCCTCCCGGCGCTCGCCGCGGCGGGCTGGTCGGTGCCGCGCCCGAGGCCCCGGTTCGCGCACGGCGCCCGCGTGCGGCTCCCCGCCGCCGGCGGCGGGCCGGACCTGGAGGTGTTCGGCTGCTACCACGTCAGCCAGCGCAACACGTTCACCGGCCTGCTCACCCCGGACATGCTGACGGACGTCCTGGGCGCCGCCGCCCGCGCCGCCGGACTGCCGGCGGCTACGCCGTGAACTCGTAGGTGAGCGGCGCCGACCGCGGGGCGAAGCGGATGTCCGTCACCTCCAGCACGTGGCCGTGCTGGTCCTGCACCTCCCGGTGCACCGTCAGGTACGCGGCGGCCCCGGGCAGGCCCACCCCGATCGACTCGCGGCGCGTCAGCCGCAGCCCCGCCCGGTGCATCCACCGGTACGCCGGCCGCAGGTCCGGGCGGTGCCCCGGGCGGGCCTCCGCCCGCCGGTAGCGCCCCAGTTCGGGCACCTCGGCCAGCGCGTACCGGGAGAAGCGGGAGACCGCCCCGTGTTCCAGCGCGCCGTCCGGGCCCAGCACCCGGTGCCGGTGGACGAGCGTCGGCTCGCCGGGCAGCAGCCCCAGCAGCTCCGCCGTCGCGCCGGGCGCCGGCTCCCAGCCGAGTGCCGCCTCCACCACCCGGTCCGGCCCGCTCCCCGCGACGGGGAACTCCAGCAGCCCGGACGCCAGCACGGGCCCCGGTCCGGCCGCCGCCGGTTCCGCCGGAGCGGCGTACGTGCCGCGCCGCTCCGTGACCACCAGCCCTTCGTCGCGCAGCAGCCGCAGCGCGTTGCGCACGGTCTGCCGGTTCACCCCGAAGCGGTGCACCAGGGACCGCTCGGACGGGAGCCGGGCGCCCGGCGCGAACCGTCCCCCGGCGAGGTCGTCGCGGAGCGCGGCCGCGACCTGGAGGTAGAGCGGGAGTGCCGTGGAGGCGTGGGGCTCAGCCATGTTCAACCCTCAAATTTTGCTCAGCGTAGCCGTGTGAGCCGTGTCGGTGAGCACATCCTTATCATTGGTCTAAACCTCTTGGGAAGTCGGGCCCCGGCATTCCCGCCCACTCCCGGCGAACTCTGGCCGAAACGGATTCGCCCCGGTGCCCCTCGGGTACCCGGCCACGGCCATGCACCGAGGGAAGGAGAAGGCCGCCATGAAGGCCGTCACCTGGCACGGAAAGCGCGACGTCCGCGTGGACGAGGTCCCGGACCCGCGCATCGAGCAGCCCACGGACGCGGTCGTGCGCGTCACCTCCACCGGGCTGTGCGGGTCCGACCTCCACCTCTACGAGGTCTTCGGCCCCTTCATGACGCCCGGCGACGTCCTGGGCCACGAACCCATCGGCATCGTCGAGGAGGTCGGCCCCGAGGTGACCGGCCTCCGCCCCGGCGACCGCGTCGTGGTCCCCTTCCAGATCGCCTGCGGCCACTGCTGGATGTGCGCCCGCGGCCTGCCCACCCAGTGCGAGACCACCCAGGTCTCCGAGGAGGGCATGGGCGCCGCGCTGTTCGGGTACTCCCGGCTCTACGGCTCCGTGCCCGGCGCCCAGGCCGAGTACCTGCGCGTCCCGCAGGCGCAGTACGGGCCGATCAAGGTCCCCGAGGGCCCGCCCGACGACCGGTTCCTCTACCTCTCCGACGTGCTGCCGACCGCCTGGCAGGCCGTCCGGTACGCCGACGTGCCGCCCGGGGGCTCCCTCGTGGTCCTCGGCCTCGGCCCGATCGGCGAGATGTGCTGCCGCGTCGCCCTCCACCAGGGCGTGGAACGGGTCATCGGCATCGACCTCGTGCCGGAGCGCCTCGACCGCGCCCGCCTGCGCGGCGTGGAGGTCTTCGACCTCACCGCCCACGACGGGCAGGACGAGCTGGTCGCCGCCGTCCGGGAGGCCACCGGCGGACGCGGCCCGGACTCCGTCGTCGACGCCGTGGGCACCGAGGCGCACGGCAGCCCGGTCGCCAAGGCGCAGCAGCAGGTCGCCGGGCTCCTCCCGCGCCCCTGGGCGGCCCGGCTCCACCAGAAGGCCGGCGCCGACCGGCTCGCCGCGCTGTACCTGGCGATCGACCTCGTACGGCGCGGCGGCACCATCTCCCTCAGCGGCGTCTACGGCGGCGCCGCCGACCCGCTGCCCATGCTCACCCTCTTCGACAAGCAGGTCCAGTTGCGCATGGGCCAGGCCAACGTCCGCCGCTGGACCGACGAGATCCTGCCGCTCCTCACCGACGACGACCCCCTCGGGGTGGACACCTTCGCCACCCACCACCTGCCGCTCTCCGACGCGCCGCACGCCTACCAGATGTTCCAGCGCAAGGAGGACGGCGTGAGCAAGGTCGTCATGCGGCCCTGAGCCGGCGCCCCGTCAGCCCTCGGCGGGGTCCCGCCACAGGGGCGGCGCTTCCAAGGGCTCCGGCTCCGGCCGGAACAGCACGGCCCGCGCCACCCGGGGCGCGAACAGCGCGGTCAGCGGCCTCGTCAGGGACAGCACCGGGCGGAACACCGCGTCGACCTCGGGGTCGCCGCCCGCCCGCCGCTGCACACGGGCCACGTACCACCCGACGGGCCGGTCCAGGAGGGTGGGGCGGGCCGCGTCGCCGACCGCGCCCGGCATCTGCTTGTCCGCGCCCGCCGAGATGTCCCACGCCTGCCGCGACGCCCGGAACAGCGCGCGCTGCACCCGCAGCGTCGTCGGTGTGCGCCGCCGGTCCGCGAGGGCGTCGCGCAGGGCGACCGCCGCCAGCGCCGCGACCGCCATGCCCTGCCCGTAGATCGGGTTGAAGGTGCACAGGGCGTCGCCCGTGACGAGGAAGCCCGCAGGGCGGCGGCCGGGGCGGTCGTAGCGGTGCCGTACGTTCGCGGTGGCGCGGAAGCCGTACACCGGCGAGACCGGTTCGGCCTTGGCCAGCCACTCGCGCAGCACCGGGTGCGGCAGCCGCCCCGCGAACTCCTCGAACGCCGCCCCGTCGCCGGGCGGTTCCTGGCCGCGCAGCCCGGACAGGGTGACGAGGAACCGGCCGTCCTCGACGGGCAGCGCCACGCCGCCGTACGTGTGGCGGGGGTTCGGGACGACGAAGTAGCCGGCCGCGTCGGTGTCGTCGCCGTGCCGGTCGTGCCGGTAGAGCCGCGTCGCGTAGGCGAGGCCCGTGTCGATGGTCTCCGTGCGCGGCGGCTCCGCGCCGAGCGCGGCCAGCCACCGCGACGCCCGCGAGCCCCGCCCCGAGGCGTCCACCACCAGGTCGGCGCCGATCGGCCGTGGTTCCCCGCCCCGGCCGGCGCCGCGCTCGCGCACCAGGACGCCCCGTACGCGCGCGGCGTCCCCGGTCAGACCCACGACCTCCGTCCCCTGCACGGCCGTGACGCGCGGGTCGGCCAGCACCCGGCGCCGGATCGCCTGCTCGACCAGCGGCCGGGACGCGGTGAGGATGCGCACCACGGCGGCCCTGCGCCGGTACCAGCCCCCGGCCTGCCACTGCACCACGTCCTCGGGCATCCCCGGGTGCGGGGCGCCGTCGGCCAGCAACTCGTCCACGACGCCCGGCAGCAGCCGGTCCAGCGCCTGCCGGCCGCCCTCCAGCAGCACGTGCAGGTGCCGCCCCTGCGGCACGCCCGCGCGCGGCTCGGCCTCCTTGGGGAAGCGGTCCCGTTCGACGACGGTGACCCGCTCGGCGTGGTCCGCGAGCGCCCTGGCCGCGAGGAGCCCGGCGATGCTGCCGCCGATCACCACCGCGTGGCGCGTCCCGCTCCCCGCCTCACGGCCGCTGCCCAACCCGTCGGTCATGTCCGCCCCTTCGCGTCGACGTCCTGTGGCGGACCAGTATCCACGCCGGGTCGGGGCGGGGGCGCGCGCCGGGGCGGAGGTGCCCGGTGTGGGGGACACGGCTCCGTCGAGGAGTCCGGGCCACGCGCCGCCGTGGAGGCCGCGCTCGATCCGCCGGCCCGGGCCCACCCCGCAGCCCGGCCCCGCGGCGCGGCCGGTGGGAGAGGGCGGGTCGGTTCCAGGGCGGCGGACCCCGCCGGCTCCGTCACTCCCGCCCGGGCCTTCACTCGAACGGGTGAGGGTCGTCGGCCGGAACGGCGCGCGGCCGGGGCCTGCGGCGCGACGGCCCGCAGGGGTGGCTCCGGCGTCCGCCCCGGCCTCCGCTCCACGGCCGACGCGTCGTCGTCCGGGACGAACCGCCACCGCCCCGGCGGTCGCGGTCCCCTCCCGGCGCG